>JBAYZJ010000005.1:0-26014 GCA_041672565.1 Endomicrobiaceae bacterium | reverse complement strand
TATCCTGTCCTGCTAATTCCGTTTCTATTTCTTTTTTCTTTTTATTGTAAAATTTGTTATTCCAGCCTATGCTTATCGAGCTTCTGTGGAGAAAAACAGATAAACCAACTCCCGTAGCCAGAGAAAACAGAGCAGTTCCGACGGCTCCGGAACTGAAAAAATTAGAAGTTGAAATATTTGTAATAATTGTTGTAGTAAATGACTGTAAAGCGATTGTAAGCGATAAAAATCTTTGAATAGCCCTCCTGCTTCCCCATTCGCGCTGCATTCCTACGGCAGTTTTTTCCTTTGGATTTTCAAAACCTTCGATAAACGATTCCATATCACGTTTTATTACCGGAAAAGAATACAAAGATTCTATTAAAAAATTCCCCGAAGAATATACCGTCGCCAACTGCCTGCGTATATCCTCTTTCGCTCTTTTGATACCTCTTGAAAAACCGAAAACAAATCTGTTGAACGGCATCAATTTGTATTTTTCAAACCATGAATCTTTAGGGTAAACATATCCTCCCAAAGTCGCAAGATTTGACGTATAATCAAGAAGTCTTATGTATTCTATAATATAGTTTTGCAATGATAGAAACGTTATTTTTAAATTTTCAAGATAAATCCGGTCGATTCTGCTCTTGCCGGATTCCATTTCTCCGTTTATGTCGGCGATAATATCGCTGATTAAATCGGACATATAAATATACAATTTTGCCGTGTCGGCATTATCAGTAGTATACAACTGTCTCTGCAGAGCGGTAGTTCTTACAATTTCAATTAACGTTTCATACGACTGTTCATAATCCACAAGAGAATCTATTTGCTTATTTTGAATTTTAGACAACAAAAAATATCCTCTTGAAAGAGACGAATCTTCTTTGGATTTATAAACAGGTTCCCGTTGCCGGCGGCGCAATTGCTTTTTTGAATCAATTTTTTTCTTATATGACAAATCGATTTGTTTCGCTTTTACTATAGCAGATAATTTATCAAAAGTTTCCTTAGAAAATTTTATGCCGTAAAAAGATTTTGACTGTCTGTATACTCCGAAACGCGTTTTATTTATTATATCGTTGTTTTTAGAATTGAACAATTCCGCCAGCCCTAAAAAAAAGCTGCGTTCTTCTTCTTTTTCATCCTTCGGCCTTGTTTTTGCAAAATACGACTGGGCTTTCGCATTGTGATTGGCTCTTACAAAAGGAACAAATATATGCTGTATTAAATTAATCGCCGTTTTACCGCGGTTTGAATACGCCCCGATTGCCGAAATAAAATTAAAGAATTTTAAATAATTTGTTTCATCTTCAAATTTAATTAAAATATTTCCCGTAATAACTTCAAATTGTTTTATTTCTTTATTGTCGAAATTATAATAATTTTTATACTCTATTCCTTTTCTTTCGACTATATCCGAAATTTTATCCGGATTAAAGCCGTAATAAATCTGTTCCAGCTTATCGGGATGTTCTTTTATCACTAAAGACATACGACGGTTCTGAATTTCTTTAAAACTGACGCCCGATGAAATAAAAGTAATATCTCCCGTAGGAACCATATTGCCTATATAAATACTGCCGGGATCTATTACAGCCAGCCCTCCCGAATTTTGAAATTTATGGCAGCTTCTTATTCCGTTTAAAACGGCTAATTCCAAAGGAGTAATATTTCTTCCGTCAATCTGTAAAGGCAGACTTGAACTCCCTATAATATTCCTGTTCGCGTCGTTAATATCAATAATAACGCATTTAACGTCTTGTTTTCGTTTTATTGAATTACCCAATTCCGGAGCCTTTTCATGTTGAAGATATTCCAGCGCCTGTATAAAACCTGTTCCTGTTCCCGAACCGTCTTTGATTATGTACTTTACAGTTACGTTTGCAAATTTCGGATGACGTTTCATGTCCGCTAAAATATTATTACAATATTCAATATCACGCATATTGTCTACCGTTAAAATCAAAAGATCCGGCATATCTCCGTTTAAACTGTTTAAAGTTCTTTTGTATTCGTTCTGAATGATCCTCTCATCAAGAAGTTTACGCGACAAATATTCTGAAGAAATTCCGGCAACATCCCTTGAAAAAATTACCTTGCCTGTAATTTTTTCTATTTTATTTTTTGCTATACCGAAAAGGGCGCCGGTATTAAGCCAATAAGAATAAATTTTAAATTTTATATTATTTAATGACCACAGAAAGTCAAAAACTTTTATATAAATTTTTGAATAGTATCGACGTATAAAATCGGTAATTGTTGTCTTTTGACTATTTGAATTCCGGACTTTTTCTATTATTTTTATTTCAGTTTGGCTGCCGCCGTCTACGGATTCAGACACTTCATTTTTTTCTTGATTTTCCTGAAAATTTCCTCTCTGCCGCTTTTCAACAGGACTTCCGACTATTTTAATTTCTTTAGTCAGCACGGCTGTCAAAGGAACGCCGTTGATTACAGGTTCGCCGCTTACGTTAAAATCAAATAATAAATTAATGTTGTTTTTATCCAGCCATTCGCATATCAGCGTTTTTTGCCGTGAAGAATCAACATTTGCCTGATTTAGAGATTCCTGCCAGCCGCTTATCAGCATTGCAATTGCGCGGATATCGGCTTGAACGCAAACAGCAGGAGGAGCAAGGGCATTTTGGTAAACAATATTGTTATGCGCAATTTTCAGTCCGGCGCTTAAGTCAACGTCTTCGGCATTCGGCACAATCGACAAAACCGACACTTCGCTGTTCTTAAGCATATCTATAAGCCGGCTGTGAAACCCGCCTACTACAATAATATTTACCGATTTATTATATTTTAAATCATTTAAAATTTGTTCGGTATCTTCCGCTTTGTTGTGAACAGAAGCATCGTCTTTTATCTCAAGATTCAGTAAATTTTTTATATTACCGTAAAAAATATTATTTCTTT
This sequence comes from Endomicrobiaceae bacterium, assembly GCA_041672565.1. Lineage (GTDB taxonomy): Bacteria > Elusimicrobiota > Endomicrobiia > Endomicrobiales > Endomicrobiaceae > Praeruminimicrobium. Next base: position 23,107 of record JBAYZJ010000005.1, on the reverse strand, counting down.
CCAAATTAACGGCGTAAAAATCCGAAAGTTTTTCATCGTTTAAAATATTTTTAATGATTTTCATGGAATTCATATCCAAATATTTAAATGACGCCTGATACAAAAGTTCTTTATTGGACAAAAAATATAAATATTGTTCATATGTCAAAGATAAATTCGCATATTCCGATAATAAATATATAAATCTGTCTGTCTGCGCCAAATCTCGTTCCGTAAAACCGGCATATCTGTCTAATATCATATTTTCAGCAGCATCAAGCTGTCTAAGAAGCAGATAAGACCTTATTGATATTTTTATTTCGATATGTTTAAAATAAGCAGCCAGGTTTTCATACTTAATAAGCGTCTGAGGACTGTATAATTTTGCAATTTCAAACAATAAAGCCAAATTGGTAGAAATATTATTTGACTGTTTTAACAAACCTGAAATATATGCGTATACGCTATAAGGAAGCTCTTTTTTCAAATCGTTTATAAAACTGCCGAATTCTTTGCTGACGCTGCCTGTATACGGAAACTGCTGCATATAAATAAAATTATACAAATCCGGATAAATGCTTAAATCTATATTATTTTCTCTGCAAAATCTGCCTATTTTAAAGATTCTTTCATCCGTAGAGTTATCATGAGATAATATTGAAAATACTTTGCCTTTAGGAAACGCCCTTCTTTGTTTTGCAAAAGATTTTTCAAGAGTATTTATATCTTCGGCATATTTGTCATGCAGTTCTTCGGCTCTGAGAAGATTCCCGCGGTAAATATCCCATTGTTCCAAACCGAAGAGATTTACAAAATTATTTTTTATTCCAAAACTTTCTGCTCCGGATAACATGCCTTTTTTAAGCATTTTATCAGCTGCATAAATTCGCTGCTGCGCTTCGGGGATAGATGAAAACAAACCGGTATTGATCTGCCTGTCCGGAGCCCCTTCAATTATTACCTTATCCAAATGCGAACTTTGTTTTAAGAAATTTATTATTTGTTCTATGTTTGACTGCACTACGGGATTATTGTGAAAGTCATTTATAATGACTGCAAGGGGAGCTCCGCGTTTATACACGGCTTCTTCTATTTGCCCGTATTTTAAGGAAAGATTATTTTTGCCGGCTATTGTTTCAATATCAAAAGCTTCATTGTAAGTGAGAGATGAATATGTTATACCTGCCTGTATGGTTCCTGTAAAATTTGTAAGTAAAAAACATGCAAGCGTGATAAGTGATATTATTTTTATTTTCATTTTTCTTCCGTAAAATAAATATTTCACAAATATAATATAGCAACTGATTGTTAATAATTTGTTAAAAGTTTGCAAAATATTACTTACCGAAAAAAAGAGAGGAGATAAATTAATTTATCTCCTCTCCCGTATTTTAATAAATATTCTTTTTATTTTTCTTCTGTTTCGGCAGGAAGGGCTTCCTGAACGTCAGAATCGTCTTCGTCTCCCTTTATAACATGAGCGACAGCCGCAACTTTATCGCCCTCCTCAAGTCTTACCAGGCGAACGCCCTGAACATTTCTTCCTATAACTGATATGTTATCGACTTTGCATCTAATGGTAATTCCGTGTTCGGTTATTATCATTATTTGCCCGTCATTCGCTTTTTTTATGTTGACAACAGCGCCGTTTCTTTCCGTAGTCTGCATGTTGATAACGCCTTTGCCGCCTCTTTTCTGAAGGCGGTATTTTCCTACTTCCGTTCTCTTGCCGTATCCGTTTTCCGATACTGACAAAAAGACGTCGGAAGAAGACAAAACTTCCATTCCTATGACTTCATCCTGTTTTTCAAGAGAAATTCCTCTAACGCCCATGCCGGCTCTTCCTATAGATCTTACATCCTGCTCTTTAAATCTTATGGCTATACCCTGCTTTGTCGCTATAATAACTTCCGGATTGCTTTCTATTCTCTTGACGCCTATTAAAATATCGCCGTCATCAAGTTTAATCGCGATAATGCCGCCTTTTCTAGGATTCGAAAATTCGGACAGAGCAATTTTTTTGATTGTTCCGTTTCGCGTGCACATAAGCAAATGTTCGTCTTTTATTTGTTTAGGGTCAAAAGAGCTTATAGGAATTGCCGCCGTAATTTTTTCTTCCGAACTTGAAAGCTGTAAAAGATTTACTATGGCCTTTCCTTTTGATGTTCTGTTCCCTTCCGGAATTTCATATACTCTTGTCCAATACAATCTTCCTCTTGTAGTAAAGAAAAGCATATAAGCATGGGAAGACGTGACAAAAAGCTGTTCTACAAAATCTTCGTCTTTTGTAGTCATTCCGGCAACGCCTCTGCCGCCGCGCCCCTGTATTTTATACGTATCTACAGGAATTCTTTTTATGTACCCTGTATGAGACATGGTAACGGCGACTTCTTCTTCCTGAATTAAATCTTCAATATTAAAGTCGGCTTCGGCAGCGGTAATTTTTGTTCTTCTTGCATCTCCGTATTTATCCCTCAAAGCAACTAATTCGTCTTTAATAATATTTAATATTTTTTTAGGATCGGCTAGAATAGATTTATATTTCTCAATCGTTTTGATAAGTTCAATATATTCTTCGTCTATTTTTTTGCGTTCGAGTCCCGTCAGCTGCTGCAATTTCATATCCAAAATCGCCTGCGCCTGAATTTTTGACAATCTGAATTTTTCCATCAGGGTCAATCTTGCAGCATCGGTATCCGGAGACTGTTTTATCGTCTTTACTATAGCGTCTAAATTATCAATTGCAATCTTCAAGCCTTCCAGGATATGCGCTCTGGCTTCCGCTTTCGCTAAATCATATTTTGTTCTTCTTATAACTATAACTTTTCTGTGTTCTACAAAATGGAAAAGCATTTCTTTTATGTTTAATACTTTCGGCTTATTGTTTACCAAAGCAAGCATAATAACGCCGAACGAAGACTGCATCTGCGTATGCTTATAAAGCTGGTTTAAAACAACCTGGGCATTTGCGTCTCTTTTTATTTCTATTACTATTCTGATGCCGTCTCTGTCAGATTCGTCTCTTAAATCGGAAATGCCTTCTAGCTTTTTTTCTTTGACAAGATCTGCTATCGCTAAAATTAAATTAGCTTTATTAACCTGATAAGGAAGCTCGTTTACGATGATGGCTTCTCTGCCGTTTTTAAATTCTTCTATTTCGGTTTTAGCTCTTATTTTAACCGAACCCCTTCCTGTTTCCAAATACTGCTTAATGCCGGCTTTCCCCAATATAATGCCGCCCGTAGGGAAATCAGGACCTTTTATTATTTTATTTAATTCCGTAAATTCTATTTCCGGGTCATCAATAAAAGCAATTGTTCCGTTTATAATTTCCGTAATATTATGCGTAGGCATATTTGTAGCCATACCGACGGCAATACCTGAAGAACCGTTTATAAGAAGACCCGGGAGTTTCGACGGCAAAATGACAGGTTCTTCCAGAGAACCGTCGTAGTTCGGCGTAAAATCAACCGTATTTTTATCTATATCGGCAAGCATTTCATCGGCGATAGAAGCCATTCTTGCTTCAGTATACCTCATAGCGGCGGCGGAATCTCCGTCAATACTTCCGAAGTTTCCCTGCCCGTCAACCAAAGGATATCTCAAAGAAAATTCCTGAACCATTCTTACCATTGAGTCATAAACGGCGGTATCTCCGTGAGGATGGTACTTACCGAGAACGTCTCCGACGACTCTAGCGGATTTCTTGTATGCAGTATTATGCCTCAAGCCCATTTCTTTCATGGCATATAAAATTCTTCTGTGAACCGGTTTAAGTCCGTCTCTGACATCAGGCAATGCTCTTCCGACTATAACGCTCATGGCGTAATCTATGTAAGACGTTTTCATTTCGTCTTCGATATTGCGCGAAAGAATATTAGGATTTCCCATTACTTCCGGCGTTACAACCGGCTTATTTTTGTCTTCTTCCATGTTAACCTCTTCATAATATTTTTTAATCAGCTTCTTTTATCTTTTTTAAGCATTCTTCCTTTTGCTGCTTATATGCTTCGTTTAACCCAAACTTTAAAGCTTTGTCAAAATCTTTCAACGCGGATTTATACCGTCCGGTTTTCATTTCGGCTATCGCCCTGTCTCCGTATATCCAGCTTTCGTTTTCCGTAATATGCACTTTATTAAAATACTTTATCGCTTTTTTATAATCCTGATTATCAAAAGCTTCTTTTGCAGTTTTTATATTTTTTATTATATTTCTGTCTTTATAAACTTTATATGTTGATCTTATTCTAAATATCAAAGAAATATTTTTTATATTATGCGGCAATTCTTTAAAACAAATTTCATATAAAGATTTGTATCCTATATAAACTCTTAACTTACATGTAAGCCATCTGTAAAAATCTGTAAAACCTACCTGCGGACTGCCCATCTCCTGCAGCAAATTATACAAAGGCGTTCCCGTAAAAGATTTTAAAAAAGAAATATCCACCGAATCGGGTTTGCATTTTCTCAGAAGCTTTATTGTCATTTTATACGTTTGTTTTGTTTCAAAAGGGAAACAATACATAGCAGACAATTTATACTTTATATTATTTAATCTCAACCTTTCACAGAAGGCTATTATTTGTTCGTTTGTATAATACGGCCTTTTTATTTTTTCCCTTATTTTCAAAGAGCCGGATTCTACAGAAAATCTCAGCATTGTAATATTAGCCGCTTTTATTAAATCCGCAAGCTGAATATCGTTTTCTAAAAAACTAGGCATAAAATTTAAAGCTATCGCAAATTGTAATTTTTCTTTTTTATTTTCATTGTACTTTATCAAAGCCTTACATAAATTTATAAAATAATTTAAATTTACGATTCCGCTTTCAGCCTGAAAAAGAACATATTCAAGTTTTTTATATTTGTTATATAAATAATCAACTTCTTTTATAACGCTTTCTACTTTTCTTACTCTGTAAAAAGTCCCCGCGGCTTTATGCGCAAATAACTGGTTTGAACAATATATGCACCGGTTGCAACAGCCTCTTGATATAGAAAGCTGTATCTGAACTTTTTCTCCTTCTTTAATAAAATCTTTCCAGCCATCCACATCAGGATACGGCAAATCATCCAAATTTTCAATAAAATATGCATTGTCATATTTAATCCAATTATTATCTGCATTTTTTATAATCAAATTATCTGTCTTATAAAAATAATTGCTTTCCACCTGCGCAGCATATTCTGTTAAAGCTTTTTCTCCTTCTCCTATGCATAAAGCGTCTATATCTTTTAAGCTGTTTCTCGTCTCCCATAAATTATCGGATAATAAAGTAATTCCTGTTCCGCCTAAAATAATTTTTGCGTTTTTATATTGTTTTTTTATTTTTTTAAATAATAATGACGTCTGAGCCGTAACAAAATCATCCGGAGAAGCTATCGAAACGGCAACTATTGACGGCTCACGTTTGATAGCCCGCAGGACAGTATCTTTATTATGTTTCGTATAAAGAATCATTTCCGTTGTATAACCGGCTTGTTTCAAAGAACCTGATATATAAGATATACCTAAAGGAACCTGTAAATACGTAAATCCTGTTTTTTGAACAAAATCATTGTAGAATTTACCGTCTGTATTAATATAAATACAGCAAATATGCATTTTAAATCTCTTTTTTCTTTACTAATCTTAAACATTCTGCCTGCTGCCGTATATAAAAATCATTGCTGTCCGTTAAAATAACTTTTTTGAAATCTTTTAACGCGGATTTATATCGTCCGGTTTTCATTTCGGCTATCGCCCTGTCTCCGTATATCCAGCTTTCATTTTCCGTAATATGCACTTTATTAAAATACTTTATCGCTTTTTGGTAATCCTGATTATCAAAAGCTTCTTTTGCGGTTTTCTTATATTTTTCATCCAACCTGTGTCTTTTTTCTTTTAAAGTTTTGTAAAAGTTAACCGCTTTATCAAAATATCCCAACGGTTCTGCGGATAAAAACACCGCTTCTCCAAAATCTTTATACGTTCTGTAAACGCGCCATCTCATTGATAAATAACGAAATTTTTCCGTTATTGAAGCATTTAAAGTTTTATCTTTTAACTGCTCATGCAGTTTAGTGTTTTTTATAGGCGTAAGCCAAGATAAAGAAAGCATATCTGCTTTACATTTTTTTAAACATGTTACCGTTTCACCGTAAGTTTTTTTTGTTTCAAAAGGGAAACAATACATAACATGTATTAAAATTTTAATTTTATGCGCCTTAAGAATTTCACAAAAACGTATTACCTGCTCATTCGTATAATACGGTCTTTGAAAACTTTTTCTTATTTCAAAAGAACCTGACTCTAAACCGAAATGTATCCAATTGATATTTGCCTGTTTAATTAAATCTATCAGATGTTCGTCTTTCAACAGATTAGGCGTAAAATTAAGTTTTAAAGAAAAATTTAATTTTACGTCTAATTTGCCGTTAAACTCTGCAAGCGCCAAACAAAATTTACGAAAATATTCCACATCTGATAAAGCGTTTTCGGCGTCAAAATATACGGATTTTAAATTTGCGTACGATTTTTTAATATCCCGTATTTCATTTATAATACCATCTATGCTTCTGTATCTTACATATCTGCCTTTTGCCGTTTTTGAAAGAGCGTGATTGGCGCAATATACGCATTGATATACGCAGCCTCTTTCCAAAGATATTTTATGCTGTTCGCAATAAACAACCCATCTGTCCCATCCGTTTCTGTCAGGATATACAAGATTGTCCAAATCTTCCGTAAACACGCTTTTATCGCATTTAATTATTTCTTGTTCTGTTCTTATCCATAAATTATCTGTTTTTTCAAATCGTCCGGATTCAAGCTGTCTCATATAATCAACCGATGCTTTTTCGCCGTCTCCTATGCACAAAACATCTATATTGGCGTTTTTAAAAACAGATTCCGGAACAAGAGTCGGATATGAACCTCCGACAAAAATTTTTACGGACGGAAAATGTTTTTTAAACATTGTAAAAAGCTGCTCTGCCAATTCAAAATCATTTTCGGATACAACAGATACCGCAAAAACATCGGGCTTCTTTGTAACAAAATGCAAAATCGATTCATTGCAGTTGCCGGGCACGCAAAACAACATTTCCGTCGTATGTCCCGCCTGTTTCAAAGAACTTGATATATAAGATATGCCTAACGGCATTATGTCATATCTTAAATCATAATGAGAAAATTCCGATGAACTGTGTATGCTGTTTCTTATATAAACGCAGCATATGTGCATCACATATTCCCCTGATTCATCATACCTAAACATTCCTGCTTTAATTTTTCACATACTTCTTTATTTCCGAATTCGGAAGCCTTATCAAAATCTTCAATTGCGCCTTTATAATTACATATTCTCATTTTTGCCAGCGCTCTGTCGGCATATATCCATCCGTTATGCCGTCCGATTTTTATTTTATTAAAATATTTGATTGCCGATTTGTAATTTTTGTCGTCAAATGCCTTTTTTGCCTTTATCTGATAATTTCCCGCTTTCTTCAGTTTATATTTGTCCATTTTATCCCATAAAGCGACGACAGGATAAACAAATTTATTATCTGACCACAAAAATAACATTTCTTTCAGACTTTTATATTTCCCGTAAACTCTCCATTCCGTAGAGAGATAAATCATTTTCGCAAACAATCCCGGAAGTCCGAACTTCATTTCTTTTTTTAATCTTTCCAGTTCCGTATTGCCTATTACGCCCATTATGGCTTTATCTATTCGTAAAGGTTTGCAAATCTGCAAAAGTTTTATTGTTTCATTATATGTTTTCAATGTTTCAAACGGATAACAGTACATTACAGCTATCGTCGTTTTTATTCCGTACGCATATAATTTTTTGCAAAATTCTATTATTTGTTCGTTTGTAACATACGGTCTTTTCAATTTATTTCTTATTTCCAAAGAACCGGATTCTATTGAAAAACTGATTGCAACTATATTCGCCTGTTTCATCACATCTATAATGTAAGCATTATCTTTCATAAGCAAAGGAGTAAATGCCAAAGTAAGAGAAAATTTTATTTTTTTCTCGTATTTATTATTTTCTGCCGCCAAAGCTTTACATAAAGAATAAAAAGTTTCAGCATCAAAAAATCCGTTTTCAACTTCAAGAATTATAAAATCCAAATTCTTGTATTTATTGCGTAAATATTCTATTTCTTTAACAATGCTGCCGGCACTTCTTATTCTAAAATACTTGCCTTCGGAACTTTTTTCAAAAACCTGGCTGATGCAGTATATGCAGCGGTTGCAACATCCGCGCCCCATCTGAACTTTAATCTGCAAATCCGGAAAATCCTCGCATTTGTCAAACCAGCAGTCCATATCAGGATACGGAAGACTGTCAAGATCTTCAACAAATAAACTCTTGTCGCATTTAAGCCATTTACCGTCATTATTCTTTATCCATAGATTATTTGTTTTTTGATAACTGTTTTTTTCGGTCTGCGCTGCATATTCAACTACCGCTTTTTCGCCGTCTCCTATGCATATTGCATCAGCTCCCGTATTTTTTAAATCGTCCTCGGCGCAGTTTGTCTGAGACAATAATGTTATGTATGTCCCGCATAACAAAATCTTTGCCTGCGGATATTTGCTTTTTATTAATTGTATCAGCGGCGGAACGCCCGCATAACCGTCATGAGACGTAACGCAGTCTTTATCCATTACAGACAGCACAAACAAAGACGGATCTTTTTTTATATCCAGTAAAAACTCTTCGGCTTTAGTCTCCGGAGAGTATACCGACATTTCCGTAGTATGTCCTGCTTTTTTCAAAGAACTTGATATATAAGAAATCCCCAGAGGAATTTGTTCATACGTTAAAACTTTTGCATGATGAAACCTGCTGAAAAATTTGCCGGTCCCGTGAATATATACACAAGAAACATGCATTTTACATCCTATACTTAAATGTCCAAGTTTGTAACATCCAAAGAATGAGCCTGTATAAATAATCTTCTAGGTTCAACTTTATCGCCCATCAATGTTGTAAATATTCTGTCAGTTTCGACTGCATCTTCCATTTTAACCTGCAGAAGAACTCTTTTTTCAGGATCCATTGTGGTTTCCCAAAGCTGTTCCGGATTCATTTCTCCCAAACCTTTATATCTCTGTATCGTTGCGCCTTTTTTACCGAGTTCTCTTATTTTTTCAACGAGCTGAGATGTTGAACTTAAATCATGAACATCATTGCCGTTCTTCAGTCTGTAAACAGGTTTTACGTGCACTGTTCCGTAATGATGCAGGTGCAACCCTTCGCTTTCTATTTTTTTTGCCAAAGTATCTATTCTGGGAAGTTCCCATAATTCCTTATATTCAGGCAAGATTTCTTCTGTTAATCCGTCAACAGGCAAATTCCCCTGTTCCTGCTGCATCTGTCTCTTTCTTTCCGCGAGCTCGGCTTTAAATTCTTTCCATTCTTTATCGGAAAAAATATATCTTACGCTGCCCTGGTCAACTACTCTGAATAAAGGAAGTCTTTCTTCTTCTTTAAACTGCAAATATTCCTGCCAGCTTACGCCTTTTTTATTCATTTTTTTAACCAAGACATCCAATTCGGCAATAGAATCAACAATCTTTTTTAATTCTTTCTGATTTATTTCCTCGCCGATTTGTTTTCCGTCTTTCAAAAATACCATTATCTGTCCGTCTAATCCCTGGGTGAATAAAAACTGGTCTAACTCGTCTTCCGTATGCAGATACATTTCTTTTTTGCCTTTTTTTACTTTATAGAGAGGAGGCTGTGCGATATATACGTATCCTTTATCTATAAGCTGCGGCATTTGTCTGTAAAAGAATGTCAGCATCAACGTTCTTATATGCGCTCCGTCAACATCGGCATCGGTCATAATAACTATTTTATGATATCTGACTTTATCTATATTAAAATCCTGGTCGTCTTTTCCGATTCCTGCTCCGAAAGCCGTTATCATGGTTCTTATTTCATCGTTTGTCAAAATTTTTGTAAGTCTTGATTTTTCAACATTTAAAATTTTACCCTTTAAAGGAAGTATCGCCTGAAAAGCTCTGTTTCTTCCCTGTTTTGCAGAACCTCCTGCAGAGTCTCCCTCAACGATGAATATTTCCGTTTTTGAAGGATCTTTCTCGGAACAATCCGCAAGTTTTCCCGGAAGAGCAGCCGAGTCTAATACGCCTTTTCTTCTTGTTAATTCTCTTGCTTTTCTTGCGGCTTCCCTTGCTTCCGCCGCATTAATGGCTTTTTCAAGAATTTGTCCGGCTATTCCCGGATTTTCTTCAAGGAAAGTCCCCAAAGCATCGCCTACAAGCGATTTGACTATTCCTTCGACTTCCGAATTCCCCAATTTTGTTTTTGTCTGGCCTTCAAACTGCGGATTAGGAACTTTTATGGAAATAACGGCCGTCAAACCTTCTCTTACGTCGTCTCCGGAAAGAGTTAAATCTTTATTTTTTGATAATTCATTTTTCTTAATATAATCGTTAACGACTCTGGTCAGCGCCGAACGGAAACCTGACAAATGAGTTCCGCCTTCAATAGTGTTGATGTTATTTACAAAAGTAAAAATCTGTTCATTGTAAGAATCGTTATACTGCATTGCTACTTCAACGTTTACGTTATCTTTATCTTTTGAAAAGTATATCGCTTCTTTGTTTATAACTTGTTTATTTGTATTAAGATAACTTACAAAAGTTTTAATACCGCCTTCGTAATGGAAAGTATGTTCCTTATCCTGCCTTTCGTCTATAATAGTTATATTTGCGCCGGCATTTAAAAAAGCAAGTTCTCTAAGCCTGTTTGCAAGAGTGTCAAATGAAAAAGTTGTAACTGAAAATATTTCAGGGTCCGGCAGAAACGTAACTTTTGTTCCTCTGTCTTCACTTTTGCCTGTTATCTGTAAAGGTCCCTGAGGTTTTCCTTTTGAATATTCCTGAGAATAAATATTCCCGTTTCTGAAAACTTCAACTTTCATTTTAACGGATAAAGCGTTAACGCAGGATACTCCGACTCCGTGCAATCCGCCCGAAACTTTATATGAATTTTTATCGAATTTTCCGCCTGCGTGCAACACTGTCATTACAACTTCAAGAGCCGATTTGTCTTTGTATTTCGGATGAGGATCTACCGGAATGCCTCTTCCGTCATCAAGCACCGTTATTGAATTATCCGGATGTATTGTTACGTCTATGGTTTTACAATATCCGGCCAAAACTTCATCTATGGAATTGTCAACTGTTTCATAAACAAGATGATGCAGTCCCTGGGCTGACGTTGATCCTATATACATCGCCGGTCTTTTCCTGACGGCTTCCAATCCTTCCAAAACTTGAATTTTCGAAGCATCATAATCAGATGCCGATTTCTTTATTTCTTCGCTTGTCATTGACTTCCTCCAAATATTTGCACACTATTTAATTACGCATTTAATATTTTTTACGATTTTCTTTCCCAAATACTGATTTAATCTGTTTATTATTTGTCTCTTTCTTAAATTTAAATCGTTTAAATATACCGCGGATTTTGTAAAAGCAAAAACAGTTCCGTCTTTAAAACCGTTTAACTCAACACCGCCGTTGCCTATTTCTTTTTCCCATACGGACATAATAACAAAATACTTGTCATCAAGCCCTAATTGTTTTCTGATTTGTTCCAAGATAGGAGAAACTTCCACCAAATCCATTTTTTACGATCTCATCGGCATAACTACGCAAATGTAGTTATCATTTTTTTCCGGTGTTAAAATTATCGGATTTTGAGACGTGGTATATGAAAATACCGCATTTTCGTCATCTATGTTCTGCAAAATATCTTTTATATAATTAGGATTAAAATTAATATCAAATAATTCGTTTGAATATTCTATATCAACTTCCGCTTCACCGGAGCCGAGTCCGACGGTATTTGCGGAAATAATCATTTTATTTTTTTCAAAACTGAATTTTACCGAAGAAGATCTGTCGGCAGATAATCTGTCTCCCGTTAAAAGCGCCATTTGTTTTACTGCAGACATTGTATCGGCTACGTTCAGCTTTATTTTTGATATTGTTTTTTTCGGTATAACCTGTTCGTAATTAGGAAAAACTCCTTCTATGAGTTTTGACTGGAAACTTATGTCTCCTATTTCAACGGATACCAAATTATCAGTCAATCCCATTTTTATCTTTTCAACTTTCTCATCCGATGCTATAAGCCTCAAAATATCGTTTACTGCTTTTGTCGGTATTATAGCTTTGCTTGCAATTTTATTTTCAATGCCTTCAACACAAATATAAGCAAGTCTTCTTCCGTCTGTAGAAACCGCTTTTACTGAACCTTCTTCAACTATAAAATATACTCCGTTTAACACGTATCTCTGCGTATCTTTAGAAACGGCGAATATCGTTTTTTTAAACATTGAATTCAACACTTCTCTTTTAAGAAAAAAAATATTTTCATTAGGAAAATCAGGTAAAGCGGGATATTCTTTTTTTTCTATTCCCATTAAAATAAATTTTGATTTTTGTGCTTTAATATTTATTTGGTTTGTTTCATCCGCTTTAATTTCAATATCGCCGTTAGGAAGTTCTTTTATAATATCGGCAAATCTTTTTGCGGGAATCGTTATTCCGCCTTCTTTTTGTATTTCGCCTTTGATATAACATGTAACGCCTATTTCCAAATCGGTTGCCGAAAGTTTTATTTTTTGTCCGTCAGTTTCAAATAAAAAATTAGAAAGTACAGGAAGTGTTATTTTTGATGCTATCACCGGCTGTATGATTTGCATACCTCTTAATAATTCATCTTTTGCACAAATTACTTTCATTTGTTACTTCCTCCTTTTTCTATTTAAAACTAATATTAATAATAATAAGCGTATGTATAACTTTAATAATTTACAAAAAATTAAAAAAGCTATATTTATCAAGCATTTTTATATTTATGTTAATGCTAATAATTATGTTGATAACTTGTTAAAGTTATCAGACTTATTAGACACTTTTTATTTTATACATAAAATTTCAAATCAAATAACAACTTATCAACAATTAAAAATCATCTGTTTTTATTAATTTTATTATCTTATTTACAAGCGCCGCAAAATAAGGATCAGATTCTAATTTTTCTTTAATTTTGTTACATGCGTGCATTACGGTTGTATGATCTCTGCCGCCGAAAGAATCTCCGATTTCAGTAGTTGATATATCCGTCATTGTACGCGCCAAGTACATTGCTATTTGTCTGGGAAGAGCAAATTGCGCTGTTCTTTTTTTTGCTTTTAAATCTTTAATTGTTAAATTATGCTGTTCTGCGACTATTTGTTGAATTTTTTCTATTGTTATATGAATGTCTTCTTCAGGAACAACGACATCTTTTAAAACCGTTTTAACGGCGTCTAAAGTGAACGGCGTATTTGTAAATTTAATAAAAGAAGTAATTCTTAATAAATTTCCTTCAAGTTCTCTGATATTTGATTTTATCTGTTTTGCTATAAAAATAATAATGTCGTCAGGAACGGAAAAACCTTCTTCTTCGGCTTTTTTTCTTAAGATTGCTATTCTTGTTTCAAGATCAGGCTGCTGTATATCAACGGTATTGCCCCACTTAAATCTGGAAATAAGTCTTTCTTCTATCTGGTCCAGCTTATTTTGAGGTCTGTCTGAAGCTATTACAATTTGTTTTCCGCTGTCCTTAAGAGTATTAAAAATATTAAAAAATTCTTCCTGGGAACTGTCTTTTCCCATGAGGAATTGTATATCGTCAATAAAAAGACAATCCAAATTTCTGTATTTATTTTTAAAAGCTGAAATTTTATCGGAAGAACCGGATTTTATATTTTCAATGAATTCCGATACGAATTTTTCACAGGTTACATATAACATTCTGAAATTAGGAAACTGTTGTTTTAAAGAATTTCCTATTGCATGAAGCAAATGTGTTTTGCCGAGACCGACGCCTCCGTATATAAACAAAGGATTAAACTGTTTGCCGGGATTTTTTGCAACGGCTTCAGCACATCCGTGCGCAAATCTGTTGGAATTTCCTACGACAAATCTGTCAAAAGTAAGCTTAGGATTTATCTGGTCTTTGACAATAGACGGCATAGGAACATCGGTATGAACCGGCGTATTTTCAACGGTTTTGATAATAGGGGAAATATCTTTCTGAATTTTATATTCAAGTTTAACAGGCGTTAAACAGATACCCGATAAAATTTGTTCGATATTATACTGTTGGTTTTTTTCTATCCATTGAGAAAAAAATATATTAGGGACCGATAATGTTAATATATTGTCATTAAGGGAAATAGGCTTAATAGGTTTGATCCATAAATTTACCGAATCATTACCAATTGACAAAGTTAAGTTATCCACAACTTTATCCCATATATCAATAGCAGTCTTATCCATCTTATCCCCAAGTTATCCACAAGCGTGGATAAGTAAAAATTAATTCAAAGCCAAAGGTTTGCAAAACAATAAAAAAAATTAATATTGTCGTCAAGAAAGTATATAAAATTGACATTCAATAGTCAAGAACAAAGTTAATTAAAAGTTAAGCGGTTTTTTTGTAAAAATTAATAAAAAAAATTTGGTTTTAAATTTCTTCCAATTGTTTTAAAACAGTGTCTTTTTCGCTTAAAAATTTTTCTCTATTTTGGCCGGATAAAGTGATTGAAGGAGGAGTTTTCATTTTCAGAAAATTAATAAAACCTCTTTTTGTTTTCATTCTAAAATCTAAATGAGGTCCTGTTGAAAGCCCGGTTGAACCGACATAAGCTATTAATTGTCCCTGTTTTACTCTTGCGCCCTTTTTGATGCCTCTTGCATATTTTGATAAATGTCCGTAATAACTTTCATATCCGTTCGGATGTCTAATAATTATTAAATTGCCGAAACCGCCGCTGTATTGCGATTTTTTAACGATTCCGTCTCCTATAGCCGAAACGGGCGTTCCTAAAGGAGCGGCATAATCTATTCCTTCATGAGCTCTGTAGTATTTTAAAATAGGATGAAAACGTTTCTTTGTAAAGAAAGATGAAATTCTTGTAAACTGCAAAGGAGCTTTTAAGAAAGCCCTTTTAACCGATTTCCCGTTTTCGTTAAAGTAACCTTCAATGCCCCGGTTATTCGTAAATTTTATGGCGGTAAAAGAAGAAGAATGCGTAATATACTGACATGCAAGAATTTTTGTGGAAATAACGGTATTTTTTTTATCAAGAACTTCGGCTTCATAAATTAATTTGAAGATGTCTCCCTTTCTGGGATCTGTTAAAAAATCTATCTGCCATGCAAATACGTCCGCATAAGCCAATATAACTTCAGGTCTTATATTCATCGCAGACATAGATTCCCAGAGAGAATTTTCAAGAGTTCCTGAGATTCTATAAATTTTTTTTGTTGTGTTAAATTCCAGTTTTTGTCCGGATATTACATTACCGCTTGATTTTGTTATTGAATAAAAATATTTGCCGGAAGGGAAATATTTAAAATCTGTCCAAGTATCGGATTGTGAAGAATATGTAATTTCATAGAAATCATTCGGTTTGCATTTATTTATGTTCATCAATTTTTTAAGTTCGTTCATTATAGCAAAAGCTTCGTTGGATTGAAGTTTAGTCTGTTCAAAAGTTTTTACAAGAACATCGCCTCTGTGCAGAATTACCGTATCTGTTTGAGGAGCGTCGGTTAAATCTATTGTAAGATCTTCATCGCTGCATCCTGTAAACAGCAAAGAAGCCGATAAACAGATTAAAGTAAAAAAAACAAATTTTTGCATTCTAATATCATAATATAAAATATTATAAATTTCAAGATTTAGAAGTCGGCGGTTTTTATAAAATTTTTAACGTATTTTGAAAAAGATTCAAAAGAATAATATCTTTTGACTGTATTAAAATTTTGTTTTGAGACAGATGTCCAAAAATCCTTATCATTATATGTTTTAACAATTTGTTCAATAAATTCGCCGCTGTTTATTTGCAGCGGACGGGATTGTATATTTTTAATGCCTTCAAAGCCGAAAGAAGTCGAAACAATCGGCGTTTTTGCCGCCATGGCATCAAGCACTTTTTTCTTTAATCCGGCTCCGTATCTTAAAGGACAGACAAAAACTTTATAATTTGAAAGCTCTTTGGAGATATCTTTGATATTTTCTTTTGTAACTATATTATTATGGAGATTGGCAAACAATCCGGCTCCGTTACCTAAAATATTGAAATTAACTCCCGGTATTTTCTTTTGCAGTTTGCGGAAAATGTGCGCCGTAAAATAACTCACGGCGTCAATATTAGGCTGGTGTTTAAAGAAACCGAAATAGCAAATGTCTTTTCTCTGCCCGAAAGATTTAAGTTTTAAATTTTTTACTTCAGTGCAGGTTGGGATAACGAATATTTTTTTGTCCGGAAAATATTTTTTCAGTTCTTTTTTTTCTTCTTCGCTGATGGCTATGAGCAAATCGGCTCCTTTGTAAAAGAGCAGTTCTTTGGCTTTATATATTGCGGCGTTTTTAATATGTTGTATTTGAGCCTGAGCGGCGGTTTTTAGAAAACCGACTTCATGGATATCAATTATTGAAAAAGGGGAAATTTCTATAAATCTGTAAATATCAAAAGGCATACTCCAGTATTTTTCAAAGAAGCATATCTGTATATCAAACTTTTTAATTATTTTTTTGAATAAAGACACGGATTTGACGGGTTTAATTATTTGTTGAATTTTGTTTTTAGGTTTGCCGGCGTATTTTAAATGGGAAGATTTGTAATTGAGAGGCATAAAAAAAATGTTAAAATATCTGCTCAGTTCTTTTGTCATTATCCAAACGCGGTAATCTCCGGCATTTGTGTCAGGTTGCGGAACAGTCGGAGAAATGATCAGAAGATTTTTCTTATTATTTACCATAATTGTTCCAAATCTTTTTTTGTGTATTTTTTCCCGGTATCTTTAAAATAAGTAGTATCTTTTTTGTTGAAGAAATCCGCGATGTCTTTTTTATTGAACAGTCTGAAAATAAATGCAATCGGTGTTAAACATAAATAGTAGGCAATGCCTATAAGTATTTTTGTGTTGATTTTGCCTAAAACGTGCGCAAACGACATCCATGCTTTTGCAACGATAAATGAAAGTCTGCCTCCGAACAGCGCCAAAATCAGAAAAAGAAGGCAAATGACCGCGAACAGTTTTATTTTAAATATAAAAAATAAGATTAAACAGGCTAGAGACAATGCCGCCATTACTTTAAGTTCTTGTTCTTTATTCATACAATATCCTTTTGCTTAATCAAGTATAAAATTTTCGGCGTAATGTTCCGCCAAGTCTTTATTTTCAGGCTGTTTTTCTTTTTCAAAGAAAAAATTACCGATTACAAGACAATCCATTTCGGTATTCATAAAGCATTTGTATGCATCTTCAGGAGAAGAGACCATCGGCTCGCCCCTTACGTTAAAACTTGTATTTATAAGAACGGAACAGCCGGTAATTTTTTTGAAATTTTTTAAAAGCTTGGCAAACCGCGGATTTATATTATCCGAAACAGTCTGTACTCTTGCCGAAAAATTTATATGGGTTACGGCGGGAATTGCAGATCTTTTAAAGTATAATTTGTCTTTAACCGCAAAATTTTTATAGCCGTCAGGCAGCCCGAAACAAATGTCTTTTTTTACGTCAGAGGTAAAAAGCATATACGGCGATTCTGTTTTTATATTGAAATATTGTTCCGCATCTTCAACGGTGACAGCCGGGGCAAACGGTCTGAAACTTTCTCTGCGTTTTATTTTTAAATTCATTTTCATCTGCATTTGTTCATTTCGCGGGTCTGCAATAATAGATCTGTTGCCCAACGCTCTCGGCCCGAATTCCGATTTGCCCTGAAACCATCCTATAACTTTACCGTCTGCGGCGGCTTGCGCTGTTTTTTCAATCAGAATATCATCATTATTTATATATTCGGCGAATGCTTTAAATTTTTTAATCATTTTATGAATTTCACAATCGCAAAAATCGGGACCCAGATATGCGCCCTGCATTATATCTGTCAGCCCGTCCGAAATTCTTTCGGAACCGAAATAAATGTGTTCAGCCGCAAGAGCTGCGCCTAACGCTCCGCCCGCATCTCCCGAAGCAGGCTGAATCCATATATTTTTAAACAGTCCGGTCTGCATAATTTTTGAATTTGCAACGCAGTTCAATGCTACTCCGCCGGCTAAACATAAATTTTCAGAGTTGGTTAAATTCTTCGCGGTTTGAGCCATTTTAATTACGATTTCTTCGGTAATCTGCTGGCATGCCAGAGCAAAATCGCAGTGCTGCTGAGTCAATTCCTGTTCAGGCTCTCTTTTTGTTATGCCGAACAATTTTTGCCATTTATCATTGACTGTCATTTTCATGCCTGTTGAATAATTAAAAAAATCTTGATTCAGATAACACGAACCGTCTTCTTTTATATCTATAATATTTTTTTTAAGTTTTTGTTTGTAATTTTCAACTTCAGGAGAATTTGTATTTCCGTAAGGCGCAAGACCCATCACTTTATATTCGCCTGAATTTACTCTGAAACCAAGATAATATGTTATTGCCGAATAAAATAATCCGAGCGAATGGGGGAAAGAAAGTTCCTTAAGTGAAGTGATGTCTTTTCCTTCACCAAATGATATGGACGCCGTTGCCCATTCTCCTACTCCGTCAATTGTCAAAATTGCCGAAGAAGCAAAAGGACTTGCATAAAAAGCGCTTGCCGCATGAGATAAATGATGGGAAGGGAAAAGCAGCTTGAATTTTGAATAATCGTATTGCTCAACTGAAGAGAGTTCTTCTTCAATGATTTTTTTCAAAAACATTTTTTCTTTAGTCCAGACGGGAACGGCTTCGGCAAAAGATCTAAAGCCTTTGGGAGCATACATATAATATGTCATCATCAGCCTTTCAAACTTGAGCCATGGTTTGTCATAAAAAGCCACAGCGTCAAGATCGTCGATTTTAAGTCCGGCTTGCTGCAGGCAGAATCTCACGGCGTTTATCGGAAATGACGGGTCATGTTTTTTCCTTGAGAACCGTTCTTCCTGAACGGCTGCGGAAATTTTACCGTCAATTGTAACAGCGGCTGCAGAATCGTGATAAAAGGCTGATATTCCTAAAATTTTCATAGTTTTCTCTTTTAACGGTAATAAATATTTTATTAAATATGTTTTTTATCTTTTAAATTTTGCAGAGTTAATGAATCATTAATGACAACTCTGTCCGTATTTTTATTTTTTAACGCATCGCATAACATCTTTTCTGATGCTTTATAAAAAATGGCGTTGCCGTTTATTATATAAGGATACTTTAATTTATCTTTTCCTATTTCAAGCGTTTGTTTAAGACAGATAAAATTACATTTGTTTGTGTACGTTAAATTTATTGCGCCGCAGTATCTTGTGGTTGAAATATTAACAAAAGGATAATAGACGCTTTGTTTTATTTTTTTATTGATATTTAATTTATTGCCCCACGGCAGCAAATCCAGTTCGCAGCGGTTTATATTATTAGAAATCATGAAGTCAGTCGCATACGAAGTATCCAAAAAACTTTTTTGGAAATACGTTTTAAGGGTCTTCGGGATTTTTTTAGTTTCAACGATGAATTTTTGATTGTTTTCCGACATCACTTTTATTTTGCTCTGTTTGTTTAATATGACGGCTTCGGCTATAGGGTCTTTTCTTTGTTTTGTAAGGAGCCTTCCCATAACAGGCAGCAACCGGTTATATGATGCAATCATTGTGAATGTGCCCCAGTCGTTGAAAATAACTTCAGTTTTTGTTTGTAATGCGTTTAAGTATTTTAAAACGGAGTCAACGCATTTAATTTTTTCATTTGTTATATAAGGCAGCACAAATACAAACTGTATATTATTGCCGGACGCCCATTTGTACGCTTTTTGCACCGTTTTTGTATCAGGGATTTTATTCTGGCAAAATTCGTCGCCGAAATACAGAATGTCAGCATTATTACATTGTTTAGCCGCATTAAGATTGTTTGTTAAAAAAGCAATTTTCATGTTATTTACCGTATAAACATATTTTTGAATTACATTTTATATTTTTGCACTGCTTTAAAATTATTTTAGCGTTTTTGACATATTCTTCGTTGTTTTTTGAAACAGCGGCAGCAGATAACAGACGGTTTAACATTTCCAGATTTGTTACTCCTGAGCCGTTAGAGCCTCTGTTGTCTATTTTTAATGAAATATTTGCGGTATTTTTCAGCTTGTACAGCATACATATATTACAACTGAATCCGAGCGTTTTTGATATATCGAAAGATATTTTATTTTTTGAGGCTGCCGTTGCATTTTCTGTTATGTTAAATTGATTTGCGTTTAAGCAGTTAAGCACTTCGCAGCATCCTGCTCCCGAAGTTGTCGTATCGTATTTTTGTCCTTTTTTAATGCTTTTAGCAAATGCCGTTTTATTCTTTAATTGTTCAAAACAGTGGAACAAAGAACAATAGCCGTCTATAAACAGACATCCTCCGGTTGAAAGAACAAAAATTTCAAAATCAATATCAGGATGCTTTGATGTTATATCAAGAATTTCGTCAGGAGTCATCTGTCTGTCCAAAACTATTCTAGTTGCGCCTAAGCGTTTATAAAAATTTACGGCATTACTGTTGAAAGCCGTCGCAAGCGTTGAAATTGTAATTTCTTTTTGAAAGTTTATTGTTTTTAAAAACAACAGCAATCCTAAATCATTTATAATTATGCCTGTTACGGCAGGTTCGTTATTGATATTTTTCAAAGCTTTTTTAAGCCATGGATATTGTTCTTTTATATAGTAATGGCTGTTAAGCGTAACATAAACGGATATGTTTTCCCTGTAAGCCTGCTTTGCAAAACGGGACAGCTTATTCCATCCGTAAAAATTAACGCCTTCTCCTCTGCGGTTTATACAGCCGAAAGCGACCGGCCATTTTTTTTCGGATTCACTGTCATAATATCCGCAGTATATTCTGGATATCGCATTTTTTTTCAGATCATTTATAGAATCGGAAGGATTAAAACCGGTAATAATTTTAAATTTGTTTTTAGTTTTCATTTATTTTTGTACACAATTTCCCGCAATTTTTTTTGAATCTGCAGTTTATGCATAATTCGGGCGTAATGTTTATTTTAAAATTTTTATTTATATCGTTTTTTAGACTTTTTAAGTTTGTATAGTTTAACAAAAATATACGGCTTTGGCTGTTTGCAAATTTCATACAAGGCACGACTTTGCCTCCCGGTAAAATATCGATCGGGTAATTTAACAGGCAGTCATTGTAATTAAAATTTTCAATATTTTGTTTTAAATATTTTTCCTGTTCATTGTTAAACATACATTTTACAAAATGTCCGCAGTATGATGTTCTTACCGTAAAATTTAAATCTATTAAATATTTGACGAATTCGTAAACATGCGGTCCGTCTGTTATAAAATCTTTATGTCTGGTTGCGTCCAGGGCGATTCTTATATTTGTAATATCGTATTTTTGCAGTATTTTTATAATTCCTGCAAAATCCAGCCTTCTGAAATTATGATGCAGAGTAACAGAGGCGATGATATTTTCTCCGAAATCTTTTTTAATTATTGATAAATTCTTTAGAATAAGACGTTTGTTTCGTGCGCCTGCCTGAATGTATGAACCGACATTCCATACCAGAACCATGTTTTTTGCGCCTAACATATATTCGATATTTTTACTTTCCGTTATAAGATTTGAATAAAGTCTTATGCCTCCTTCATATGTTTTTGAATGGGCGATTATAAGCGCAAAATCTTTTGCGAGAGTAGGTTCTCCTCCAAGCAGTCCGACGGGAGGCTTTTGTTTTTTATATATTTTATTAATTCTGTCGAGATAGTCTTTAAAATCCGCAAAAGACATTTCGTTCCTTTGTGTTTTTAATTGTCCGGGAACGAAACAAAATTTACATTTTGACAGACATTGAGTTGTTATGAGTAAATTCATATTTTTATGTTTTTTAATACAAATAATTCTTTATTAGTTAATTGTATATTTTTTTGTTCTATTTCTAAACTTTTTTGCATTTTATGAAAATATTTTACAAAATCTTCAAGTTTCATATCTGCCGGCAGAAACATATAATTATCGGGATTATGCTTTTTATATTTTTCTATAAAATCATTATACAGATAAAATTGAGCAGTATTAAAAACATCCTGTTGAAGATTTAAAGCGCGTCTGTCGATTTCTATCAGCTGCCTTTTATATTCGCGTATTATTTTTAGTCCGGGGTACGGAGTAAGAATCCATAACTGTATTTTTGCTCCCAGATGTTTAAGGCGTTTTGCAAAAGAAGAAGTTTTAGAAATATCTTTTTTAGTTTCAAAAGGGATTCCAGTCATAAAAGAGCAGATAACCTCAAACCCTGCGGAAATTTCTTTTTTAACCGTTTCATAAATAAAATTATTCGTATTAAATCTGATTTTTTTATCCATTGTTTTTCTTATGTAAGCGCTTCCCGATTCGATTCCGTGATAAATTCTGCGGCAGCCGGAATTTCTGAGAGCCTGAAGAATTTCACCGTCAACGCTGTCTATTCTTGCAAGGCATCCCCAATTCATTTTCAAAGGTTTTATTTTTTTGCATAACGTTACAAGCCATTCTTTATCCAGGGTGAGGCAATCGTCACCGAAAACAAAATTTCTAATTTTATATTCGTCCTTAAGAATTTTAAGCTGTTTGTAAATATTGTCGGCATCTTTTCTTCTTTGGTAATGCCATAAAGCGTTTCCCGAACAGAATTTGCATTTATATGCACAGCCCCTGCTGCCTGTAAGCCAGACCAATTTATTGTTTTTAAGATTATCCGCTATAAGTTCAAAAGCCGGGACCGGGAGCTCTGTGATATTCAGTAATTCACGCGGCAGATTTCTGCATATTTTCCCGGATTTGTTTTTATAAGAAATTCCTTTTATATTTGTTACGGTTGAATTGTTTTTTATTGCCTGCATAAGTTCAAGTAAAGTTTTTTCGCCTTCGCCTATTATAACATAATCCGCTTTTGACCGCCGTAATAACAAAGACGGATTAAGCCCTGCGGATACCCCCCCTATGATCAACGGAAGTTCTTTGTTTTTGTTTTTTATTGCTTTTGACAGTTCGCATACAAACGGGAACTGTACGGCGTTGCCTGTT
>JBAYZJ010000004.1:0-26139 GCA_041672565.1 Endomicrobiaceae bacterium | reverse complement strand
TTTTTCAAATATGACAAACATAAAAACCGTAGAAATTTCTCTTAATACTGAAAAGCAGCCTAAAGAACTTAACCGTTACGTTGATTCAACTCCGTTTGAACCGAAAACATATAAAAAAATGAAAGAACGTACCGAGGAAATTCTAAACATTCAAGTTAACGGACTGATGACGCGTTTAGAAAACTGCGGAACAAAAGGTATTGTTATAGGTGTGTCAGGAGGACTTGATTCCACTCTTGCGCTTCTTGTCGCAGTCAGAGCAATCGATAAACTGGGATGGAACAGAAAAGCAATAACAGGCATAACTATGCCGGGATTCGGCACAACCGATAAAACAAAAAATAATGCCGTTAAACTTATGGATGAGCTCGGAATAGATAAATATGAAGTATCAATTATACCTGCATGCCTCCAGCATTTTAAAGACATAGAAATCTCAGACGCAGACAGATCCGTTACTTATGAAAATTCTCAGGCAAGAGAACGCACGCAGATTCTTATGGACTATGCAAATAAAACGAATAAAATTGTTTTAGGCACGGGAGATATGTCAGAGATTGCTCTGGGATTTTGCACTTATAATGCAGACCATATGAGTATGTACAATGTTAATTGTTCCGTTCCTAAAACGCTTGTCAAATATCTAGTTAAACAGGCAAGCCTTTGGAAAGAATTGGAATCATGCAGAGAAACGCTTGAATCAATATGCAATACGGCAATCTCTCCCGAACTTCTGCCGCCTGATGAAAAAGGTGAAATTTCCCAAAAAACAGAACATATTATCGGACCTTATGAACTTCACGATTTTTTTCTGTATAACCATATAAGATGGAACTTTACTCCTAAAAAAATTTTTTATCTTGCAAGAAACGCATTTAAAGAAAAATATGATGATACCGTTATAAAAAAATGGCTTAACCTTTTTTATAAAAGATTTTTTAACGCTCAATTTAAAAGAAATTGCGTTCCTGACGGGCCGAAAGTCGGTTCAATAAGTTTAAGCCCGCGCGGAGACTGGCGTATGCCGTCTGACGCTTCATCTAATGACTGGATAAAATAAAAAGACAAAGAGAACTCTTCTCTTCGTATACTGCCTTAAAAAAACTTCTTCCTTTACGGCTCAAAATTTAATAAAATAAACGGGTATTTGATTTATGATTTGCAACAAAAAATTGCGTTCGCTATAATAAAAATTAAGGAGATATTCATGTTAAAAGAAAAAGTAGAAGCTGTTTTAAACAAAGTAAGACCAAGCCTTCAGGCTGACGGAGGCAACGTTGAACTGATTGACGTTACGGAAGACGGAATCGTAAAGGTAAGACTTACAGGCGCATGCGGTTCATGCCCGATGTCAACGATGACTCTTCAATACGGCGTAAAAAAAGCAATTATGGATGAAATACCTGAAGTTAAAAACGTAGTAGCTATGTAAATGAAGATAGGAATTTTGTCGGATACACATAATAATACGGACAAAATTATTAAAGCAATTGATTTTTTTAATCTCCGGCATGTTGATTTTGTTTTGCATGCCGGAGATTTTTCTTTTGTCTCATCGGCAAAACATTTTGAAAATTTGAAAGCGCCGTTTATAGCTGTTTTCGGTAACAATGATTTTGAGGTTTATGATCTTACAAAAACTATAAATAAATTCGGGCAAATCTATGATTCCCCGTATATTTTTGTCCTTGCAGGAAAAACATTTGTTCTGACGCATAGAATATTTAATGTCGAAAAACATTTCGATTACATGATTTACGGACACACGCATAAACCGCATATAGAAAGGCTTTCCAATAGAATGTTTATAAATCCCGGAGAAGTGTCAGGCAGAAGATACGGAAGAAGTACTGTCGCAATACTTGAAACTGAAAACGAAAATGCCGAAATTTTCGATTTAGATATTTAAAATTAATTATATTATCGTTCCGCCGCCGATAACGATATCGCCGTCATACAAAACGACAGCCTGCCCTTTTGTAACGGCGCGCTGTTCAACATCAAACTCAACTCGTAATTTGTTCTCGGATATTTGTTCCACAACAGCGCTTTGCTCTTTTTGGTTATATCTTATTTTCGCTTTCACTTTCAAAGGTTTGTTTATATTTTCACAGGCTATTAAATTAATGTCTGCTGCCGTAAGATTTTTGGAATACAAATCTTCTTCATTACCAAGCCTAACAGTATTTTTAACCGTATCTTTAGAGCATACAAACAACGGTTTATGATAAAACAATCCCAATCCGCGTCTTTGTCCTATTGTATAATTTATAATCCCGTTATGACGTCCTATAACCTTGCCGGAACCATCTATAAAATCGCCTGAATCATATTTTTTCCCGGTATATTTTTCTATAAAATCAACATAGTTGCCGCCGGAAACAAAACAAATATCCTGACTGTCATGCTTTTTTGCATTTACAAAACCCTGACATTCTGCAATCTTTCTGATTTCAGACTTTTTCATTTTTCCCAGAGGAAGCAGGGTTTTTGACAACTGTTCCTGCGTAAGAGAATATAAAAAATAACTTTGATCCTTTGTATCGTCGAGAGCCTTTTTTAAAATAAATCTGTCTGAAACGCCGTCATGTTCGATAATGCCGTAATGTCCGGTAACGATATAAGCAAAACCTAAATTTACGGCTCTTTCCAGCAACTTTTCAAACTTTATATAGCGGTTGCAGTCAATGCACGGATTAGGAGTAAAACCATTTTCATAAGATTTTATAAAACGATTAATAACGGCTTCTTTAAAACTGCCTGTAAAATTAAAAACATAATGATGAATGCCTATTTTAAAACAAACGTTTCTTGCATCTTCAACGTCTTTAAGAGAACAGCATGTTTTTTCTCCTGAAACGCCAATCTCTTCATTTGTAAACAGCTTTAAAGTAACGCCGATAGTTTCAAAACCATGCTGCTTTGTTATATATGCGGCTACCGAACTGTCAACTCCTCCGCTCATTGCAACCATCGCTTTCATTGACATATAAAGATACCTTTTTAGGAAAACATCGGCGTCGAGAGATATCTCTCGCCAGTATCAGGCAAAAGAACTACTATGACTTTATTTCTATTCTCAGGCCTTTTTGCAATCTGCGTTGCCGCAAATAAAGCGGCGCCGGAAGAAATTCCTACAAGCAAACCTTCGGTAAGAGCAAGTTTTTTCCCTGCGGCAAACGCATCTTCATTTGCTACAGCTATAACTTCATCATAAATTGATGTATTTAATGTTTCAGGCACAAAGCCTGCGCCTATCCCCTGAATTTTATGATGTCCTGCTTTTCCTTCGGAAAGAACGGGAGAATCCTTAGGTTCAACGGCTATTATTTTAATATTTTTATTTTTAGATTTTAAATATTCTCCAACGCCGCTTATAGTGCCGCCTGTTCCGACGCCGGCAATAAAAAAATCTACTTTCCCGTCAGTATCATTATAAATTTCAACGCCTGTAGCAGCTTTATGCGCTGCAGGATTTGCAGGATTTGTAAACTGGCTAGGAATAAAACTTCCCGGTATCGTCTCCGCAAGTTCTTTTGCTTTTTCAATCGCGCCTTTCATTCCTTTTGTTCCGTCGGTTAAAACGAGCTCGGCTCCGTAAGCTTTAAGAAGGTTTCTTCTTTCTATGCTGAAAGTCTCCGGCATAGTAAGGATAATTCTGTATCCTTTGGCAGCGGCTACAGATGCAAGACCTATTCCCGTATTACCGCTTGTAGGCTCTATAATTACTGAATTATGTTTTAACAGCCCTTTTTTTTCGGCATCTTCTATCATAGCTTTTGCAATCCTGTCTTTCACGCTGCCGGCAGGATTAAAGTATTCAAGTTTAGCTAAGATAACTGCTTCCAGATTGCTCTTTTTCGCATATCCTGCAATTTCAAGCAACGGCGTATTCCCTATCAAATCTGTTAATTTTTTATAAATTTTACCCATAATAATATCTCCTATAAATTTTTAAACGCTTCGTCTAAATCTGCAATTATATCGTCAATATGCTCGGTGCCTATTGATAAACGTATCGTGTTAGGCTTTATACCGGATTCTTTAAGTTCTTCTTTGCCAAGCTGGGAATGAGTTGTTGAAGCAGGATGTATTACAAGCGATTTCACATCCGCGACATTTGCAAGAAGAGAAAAGATTTTAAGATTATCGATAAATTTTTTTGCTTTTGTTTCGCCGCCTTTTATCTCAAACGTAAATATTGAACCGGCTCCGTCAGGAAAATATTTTTTATACAAATTATTATATTTATCCGAAGGCAAAGCAGGATGATTTACTTTTTCAACCTGAGAGTGCTTTGAAAGATATTCAACAACTTTTAATGCATTATAAACATGTCTTTCAACTCTTAACGATAACGTTTCCAGTCCCTGTAACAATAAAAAAGAATTAAACGGACTTATTGCAGCACCGGTATCTCTCATTATTGTAGTTCTTATTTTTGTTATATAGGAGAGATTTCCGGCAGCTTGCGTAAATACTACTCCGTGATAACTTGGATTTGGTTTTGAAAGACCTGGAAATTTATCATTTTGAGCCCAGTCAAATTTTCCTCCGTCAATTATAACTCCGCCTAAAACAGTTCCGTGCCCGCCGATAAATTTTGTAGCCGAATGCACGACAATATCTGCACCGTGTTCAAAAGGTCTGAACAAATAAGGCGTTGCAAAAGTATTATCAACTATCAGAGGAATCCCGTTATCATGCGCCGTCTTTGCCACGGCATCAACATCTATTATGCTTGAATTAGGATTGCCCAGCGTTTCTATAAATATCGCCTTTGTATTTTCTTTTATTGCATTCTTGAAGTTATCAATATTATCAGCATCAACAAATGTCGTCTGAATTCCAGATTCTGTCAGAGTATTCGCAAAAAGATTATAGCTTCCGCCGTAAATTGTTTTAGCAGAAACTATATGATCTCCGGACCGGGCAATATTTTGTACCGCATAAGTAACCGCAGCCGCGCCTGAAGATGTTGCCAAAGCTCCGGCTCCGCCTTCTAAAGCCGCAATTCTTTTTTCAAAAATATCGGTTGTCGGATTCATTAAACGCGTATAAATGTTCCCTCCTTCCGATAATCCGAATCTTTTTGCAGCCTGTTCCGAATCTGCAAAAACATATGATGTCGTCAAATATAATGGAACTGCTCTTGAATCTGTGGCAATATCCGGCTTTTCCTGTCCTACATGAAGTTGTAATGTCTCAAATTTATATTTTTTTGTCATTTTTTTATCTCCTGTTTTTTATCTCACTTATTTTGATTTGATGTTTTTCAACCTACAACAAACAAGACACATTCGACAACAGTTATATTTCTTAAGTGATAATTCAATATTTCTATAATTCATTTTATTTAATTTCCATATTTCCTATCAAAATAGTATGAAATAGAATATACAATATATTTTTTTTAAAGTCAAATCTATAAAATTTTTTATTTAAATTGAAAAATCGGCGGCATTTTTATTTATATGTTCCGCAACTAATTCCTCTAAAGTTTTACCGTCCACATATTCACGGATTATTTTATCCAACCCTTTCCAAAAATCAATTGTTGAACATTTTTCATAACCGCCGCATCTGTTCGGTTTAAAATCAAGACATGCAACCGGAGATAAACTGCCTTCTGTTACTCTGAGAATCTCTCCTGCGGTATAATCTTTAGGATGTTTTGCCAATTTATACCCGCCCTGAGGACCGCGCACGCTTTTAAGAAGTCCCGCTTTGGAAAGCTGGGCAATAATTTGTTCTAAATATTTTACGGAAATTTTTTGTCTGAATGATATGTCTTTTAACGCAATATACTCACCATTATTATGTTCCGCCAAATCTATCATAAGTCTTAACGAATATCTTCCTTTTGTTGATATTTTCATATAAACTCCTAAATGATAACGCCGCTGTTTTATACAGGAATGGTATAATATTTAAATAAATTAAACAAATTTTGTTATTTTATTCTTTTAATGAAATGTTTGCTTTTGCCGTAGTCTTTAGAGACTTCACGTCCTATTGAGATTATTTTTGAATTTATGCATATACTGCATTTTTCAGGAGTATCTTTAATACAAATTTTACCGGGATATATTTCATACTTTTTTCTATATTCTCCTTCAGTAGCATTTGGCATAACAACATTAGCTCCGCTCTGCAAAGCTAAAATTCTTCCGTTTGCATTTAAAGTTTCCATCGCTGTTGTCGCCGGAATATTTATATCAGGCAAAAGAAGACGCGTTAATGCCATAACTTTCAACGCAAGCGTAAAACTTCCAGCTTTTGCATTTTGCAAAGGTGTATCAGGATTAGGAATAAAAGGTCCTATTCCTATCATATCCGCACTAAGCTTTTTGAAAAACAAAATATCATCGGCTAAAGATTCAAAAGTCTGTTCAGGCAAACCGACAAGACAGCCGGTTCCTACTTCATATCCGAGTTTTTTTAGATTATACAGACAATTGACTCTGTTTTCAAAACTCATACCGGGATGTAATTTTTGATATAAATTTTTATCAGTAGTTTCTATCCTGAGCAGATATCTGTCTGCTCCGGCGTTTTTATATGACTTATACTCGTCAAAGTTTTTTTCGCCTATGCTTAAAGTTACGTCAATATCAAGAGTTTTTATTTTTTTAATCAAATCCGTCAGCTGTTTTTCAGAATAAGAATCGCTTTCTCCTGATTGTAAGACAACAGTTTTATATCCGTAACCTGCCGCTTTTTCCGCAAGCTTAAATATTGCTTTTTCATCTATGCTGTATCTGTCGAGGCGCTTATTTTCAAATCTTAATCCGCAATATTTGCAATGCCGTAAGCAAACATTTGAGAATTCAATCAATCCCCTTAAATGAACTTCTCTTCCGACATATCGCTCTCTTACTCTGTCGGCAGCTTTGAAAAGTTCGTCATTAAATGACGAATCTTGAAGGAGAAATGATATTTCATCCTTTTCAAGAATATGGTTTTTTTCAGCTTTATCAATTAATTTTTGCATAGTATTAAAAAAGAAATCACATAATGATTTCTTTTAGATTATCATAAATATAATTTATTTTCAAAAACTAATATTCTAATTTCGCGGTTGATATAAGGAAAGCTGTTTTTGCTTCAAAATAATCAGCTTTTGCTTCGTCTAATTTATTTTGCTTTTCCTGTTCAAGAGCCATAGACTCAAGATAATCTGAAAGTTTTTCCGTTCCGTTTTTATAACCGTCTTCATATTCAAGCCTGTTTGTTTTTGCTAGTTCAAATCCTATCTCGGCAACCCTTACTTGTTTATACGCCGTTTCCAAATATGTCAATTTATTTTCCATATCCAATAAAAGATATTTTGATTTTGAATCAAACTCTTCTTTTGCGGCATTGTATTTCGCATTCAGTCCTTTTATAGTATGGGAACCTTGCCACCAGTCGCTTAAAGGCATGCTTACCATCGCAAAAGCCATAGAATCCTGATAATGCATTGCGCTTTTATCAAAATAATTATTACTGAAGTAATCCGTTCTGAAAAGACTTGCTCCGACCGCTATCGTAGGCAAATAAGAACCTGCTTCTATATTTCTCTGAAGTTTGGAAACTTTTACTCCAATTTCAAGGAGTTTGTATTCCGGTCTTAGTTTAAGATAAGACTGAAAATCAGACCTGCTGTAAACAGGCTCTTCTATTGAAGGAAATTTTTTATCAATTTTTATATCAGTATTTTCATCAATTTCAGCATACAGCTTCAAATCTTTTGCGGCAATTTCAATAATCTTACCAAGCTGCTGTTTTTGCACAGAGAGCTCTTCTTTTTTTAATTTTACCCTTAAGAAATCACTTTTTGAAGATATTCCCATTTCAAAAGCCTGCGATACCTGGGAATAAAGAGCGTCCAACATTTTCTCGTAAGATATCAGAGTATTCATTTTTCCTTCAAGAAGCTGAAAACGGCGGTACTTCTTTTCTGCCTCAGAATAAATTTCATTGCGCTTAATCTGTAATTTATAATCAGCCGCTTTTGACGCGCTGTTTGCAAGTTTGTTTCCGTTTATAATTCTTCCTCCGGTAAACAAAGGCTGAGTAGCGCTTAACATTACGACCGAGCCCCCGTTGCTCTGAGACGTGACAGGCAGAATGCTTACAGGCTCGTTGAACCCCGGCAGTATATCGGTATTTGCAATTGCCGCAGAAGCTGAAATCTTAGGAAAATATTTTGTAAATGCGGCTTTTGATTCCTGACGCGCATATTCTGCTTCGGCTTTTGCTTTACAGAGTTCGCTGTTATTTCTAAGAACCGTCTCTTGATATTGTTCAAGACTTACATTCAAAATATTATTTTGATTAATGACAGAAACCGTGCTTATTTCTATTTTATATCCGCCTTCGGCAAATAGCGGACATGTCAAAAATAAGAAAAAAGAAAAAATATATATTTTTTTATTTGACATTTTTCTGCTCCTTATGCTCAGGACTGAATTTCCAGTAGGCTACAGGCAAAACATACAAAGTTAAAATTGTAGAACCTATCAGTCCGAAACATATAACTGTTCCAAGCGGTCCCCATAACAAAGAACCTGAGGTTATTAAAGGTATAACTCCGACTGCGGCCGCACTGGCTGTTAAAAATATAGGCCTCATTCTTCTCTTGCCTGCGGCAATAGCCGCATCTTTAAGAGTCATTCCGCCCCTTTCCAGTTCATTAGCATAAGTAATTAAAATTACACCGTTTCTTACAACCATGCCGAAAAGGCCTATAAAACCTACAAATGAAGTCATACCGAACGGATAGCCTATTATTAAAAGCCCTAAAACACCGCCTATCAAACTTAAAGGCATTGTGCACATTACAAGCAATGATAATCTTACGCTTTTAAACTGGAACAATAATATTAAAAATATCAGAATTATGCTTGTTAGCAAAGATTTTGAAAAAGGTCCGTAAGTTTCAAGAGACTTCTCATATTCGCCTCCGTAGCTTACTTCTATAGAGGAAGGTCTCGGAAGGCGTTTTATTTTAGCTTCTATTTTTTTAAATACCGGATTTGCAAGTTTATCAAATTTTACATCTCCGTAAAGAGTAAGAGTATATTTGCCGTTTCTTCTTACGACTTGTCCTTCGCTGAAACCGGGTTTTAATGAGGCTACCTGCCTGAGCATTACCGGTTTAGGAGATAACGGAGCTGATATATACTGGCTTCCTAAATCTTCAGGTTTTGTAATTTTCGATTTCTCATATTTTAATACGACAGGCTTTGCATAATCCTGATCCCATACCGTTGCAACAGTCATTCCGTTACGGTTAAGGGCAGTAGAAAGTCCTAACATTCCTCTGGTAACGCCGAGCCTGTCAGCAGCTTCTTTATTTATATCTAAATCTATCGCAAGCAGCGGATTTCTGTAATCGTCTCTGACCCATATAAGATCTCTCTCTTTTGTCATTATTTCTTTTACTTTATCAGAAAAAGACTTTATATCTTCTACAGTATCTCCCGATATTCTTATTTCTATAGGAGCGGTAACAGGCAGGAAATCCAGCTCTTTCCATCTGATATGAGCATTAGGAAAAGCGTCTCTGTATTTTTCGTCATACTCTCTTAAAACTTTTTTTGTACTCTTATTTGTATCTGTAATTACTATAAGCTGCGAATAATTTTTCGCCGATATTTGAGGCGCATATAAAGTATTAAATCTCGGGGAACTTGCTCCTATAAAAGATATTACGTCAACGACTCTTTTATCTTTTAAAAGTATTCCGGCTATTTCTTTTGTAGTCTTTGCATTATTATCAAGAGAAGTGCCTTCAGGAAAATATATTTCAACGGCAAATTGGTTCCTTTCAAGTTTAGGGAATGTTTCCTGCGGAATAATGCCCAAAAGAATAATGCCGGCTGCAATACAAATGACTGCTATTCCCAAAGAACGTCTTGGTCTGCTCATTGTAAGAGCAATTCTGGAATCGTAAAAAGACTGCAGTCTGTCAAGCATTGTTTTATTCCCGCCCTTATCTATCTTACCTTTAGAATGAACGCCTTTTTTTATAAAATAATAAGAAAGAACAGGAACTATCAAAGAAGCTACTAAAAGAGATACAAATAATGTTATCGTTATCGTCGCAGGTATTGGAGAAATAAATTCTTTGTACATACCGTCCATAAACATAGGCATAGGATAAAAAGCAACCATAATAGCCAGAGTCGCCGTAAAAACAGGAAGAAAAAGCTCTTTTGCGCTGCTCCACGCGGCAGTCCATACATCAATCCCGTGATCTAATTTTTCCACATGGTTATCTATAACAACTATTGAGTTATCTACTATCATTCCAAGAACAAGAACAAGAGTCGCAAGAGACACGGTATTTAATTCAATCCCGTAAAACTGCAACAATCCCATTGAGATTAATATTGAAATAGGTATTGTAATGGCAGCTACCGCGGCAACTCTTTTAGGCAGAAATATTATTATAACTATAATAACCGATAAAACCGCCATTCCAAAATCCCTGAAGAAATGATTTATTGAGCTTTTAACTACTCCCGGCATATCGGCAATTTTTTTTATTTCGACGTCGGCAGGTATCGTAGTTTTAAATTCTTTTATAATTTGGTCTATTTGTTTTCCGAATTGGACAATATTATTGCCGAAATGCATTTCCATAGACAAAACAAGAGATTTTTTCCCGTTGCTTTCAACATATGAATTGTCAACGTCATATTCTCTTACGACTTTTGCTATGTCTCTTATTCTAACAATTGATCCGTCAACTGGAGAAACAAAAACTATTTGTTCCGCAACATCTGCTTCGGATTTAAACTGCTGCGGAAGATGTATAGGCATTATAAGTTCATTATCGGTTACTTTCCCGCCGTAGCCTACGACAGATTCCAGCTGCAAAGCTGTCATTATTAATGACGGTTTTATTCCGTAATAAGCAAGTTTATTAGGATCGGCATAAATTGTTATCTGTTCTTTTTGAAGTCCGAAATGTTTGACATTTGAAACAGCGGGATTTTGTCTTACTTTATTCTCAAGTTTTTCCAAATAATCCTCAAGTTCCCTGTAACTCTTTTTATCGGAAGATATTGAAAGAAGTATTGCCGAAGCGTCTCCAAAATTATTATCTCCTATAAGCAAAAGAACCTGCGGAGGCAATTTTGATTTAAATTCCTGCAGTCCAAGCCTTAATTTAGACCAAAACAAATCAGGTTCTTTGATATTTTCATTAACTTCAAGAAAAACGACAACCTGCCCTTCTTTTGACACGGAATAAGTTTTTTTTCTGTTTACTTCTTTATATTGAAAAAGATATTTTTGTAAAGGTTTTGCAAGCTGTTCGTCAACCTGTTCAGATGAAGCTCCCGGGAATCCCCCGATAACCAACCCCTGCCTTACTTTAAACTCGGGAAATTCCTGTCTCGGCATATTGAAAAGAGAATATATTCCGACTATACACAAAGCTATAGTCAAAATTATAGGTATTTGTCTGTATTTTAAAGCAAGTTCTATAAAAGATTTTTTTTCTTTATTTTCCATAATCAATCCCGGTATTCTATTAAAGTATTATCATCAAGTTTTTGTACGCCTTCGCTTACTACTAAATCATTAATTTTTAGCCCTGACGAAATAATTATTCCGCCTTTTCTGAATCCTTCTGTTTTAACGTTCTGTTTATGAACTTTTTTTGAAACGCTGTCAACAATATAAACACATTCACTGCCGCTTTCGTCAATTTTTACGGCAGCTGCAGGAATTACTATTCCGTAAACTTTTTTATTGTTTTCTATATACACATTACATAACATTCCAGGCAGAGCTTCGGTTTTATTATTCATTATAGAAATTCTTACGGTATACGTTCTCGAAAGAGGATTTGCCGATACTCCGACATCCGCGACGGTACCTTTTAATTTAATTCCGTTATTTTCGGAAAATTCGACGTAAGCAATCATTCCCT
Source organism: Endomicrobiaceae bacterium (assembly GCA_041672565.1). Classification (GTDB taxonomy): domain Bacteria; phylum Elusimicrobiota; class Endomicrobiia; order Endomicrobiales; family Endomicrobiaceae; genus Praeruminimicrobium. The sequence continues at coordinate 14,210 of JBAYZJ010000004.1, read as the reverse complement.
GTTTTATTTTTTGTATTTCTTTTTCAGGAACCGATATAACGGCATAAACTTTATCGACATTAACCATTTTCATAACGGTTTTGCCGGGTATAACATTATCGCCGATCTCTAAATTTTTTTCGCTTATAAACCCTGTTTCAGGAGCATACAACGAACAATCTTCTAAATTTTTTTGCGCAATTTTAACTGCAAGTTCAGCCTGAGTTTTCGCTGTTTTAATTTCAACCATTTTTATTTCAGGCAGGTTGCCGTGTTCGTACATAGGCTGGAATCTTCTAAAAGCGTCTTCCGCCTGAGCAGCTTTTTCTTTAGCAATTTGCAGAGCATTTAACGAACTTACGCCGTTAAGTTTAGCGAGCAATTGTCCTTTTGATACTTTGTCTCCTTCCCTTACATTAATCTGTTCAACTGTCCCCATTGCAAGAAAACTTAAACTTATATCCTGTCCTGCCTCTATTGTTCCGCTGTAATCCAATCCTGTTTGTATGGAACTTTCGGAAACTTTAAATATTTTTACTTTAAATACCGGATTTGTCACCGTACTTCCATTACCGCAAGAACACATAAACGCCATGCAAAATAATAATAAAAAAATATTTTTTTTATTTTTCATATTTTAGTCCTTTTATAAAGATATCAACCGCTCCCGAAAACTTCACTGTTTCTCCTGAAAAATCCTTTCCGAAAACAATATTGGAATCCAATCCCTGAATCATCATTATTATAGATAAAGAAATAATTTCGCAGTCTTTTTCCTTTATATTTTTAAATTCCCCCGTTTTAATTCCGCATAACAAAATTTCTTTTACAAGTTTTACATCGGAAATATTACTTTCTTTTTGTATTCTGTAAAATAAATCCATGTGTTTTTTTACATTCCCTTGCAGTATAACTGAATAAAGATTCATTTTATGACGCAACTCTTTAAAATGAGTAATAAAAAACATTTTTAATTTTTCGGAAGGCAACTCTGCATCCTTTATGGCACTTTTAACAGATGATAAAACTTCATCTCTTTCTTTGCTTACAACGGCATAAAAAACATCTTCTTTGCTTGCATAATAATAATACAAAGAGCTTTTTCCCTTACCGATGTCTCTTGCAATGTCATCCATAGTCGTTTTATCTATGCCGTATTTTTGAAAAAGTTTCTGAGCGGCATCTATTATTTCATTTTTTGTATGTTCTTCTTTTAATATGACTGATGTTTTCATAATTAAACCTTTCGACTAATTTAGTATTTGAGTCTATTATAAGCTTTTTCTTAAAAAAATGCAAGTATTTTTTACAAATCGGTTATATAAAAAAAAGCCCTGTTTTTTTAGAACAGGGCTTTTTTATTATAATAAAAATTATTGTTTTTTATGACAGCGATGATGAAAACATCCGAATCCGCCGCCCGTTTATGTAAAAGCATTAAATTCAAAAATACTGATTTTATATTGCAATTTAAACTTTTTATCTTGTTATATTTACTCAATTCCTTCAGAAAGAAGGTCTCTTTCGTCAAGAATTCCGACAGGTTTGTTGTCTTTATCAACAACAGGAATATTGTCAAAATTTCTTTCCTGCAGTAATTTTGCGGCTGCAACGGCAAGCATATCTGATGTGACTGTAACAGGATTTTTTGTCATAACATCAGTTATTTTTTTATCTAAAAGATTATCGTGAAGCTGAATCTGTCTTCTAAGATCTCCGTCAGTAAAGAAACCGGTCAATTTTCCGTTTTTATCAACAATGCTTGTTGCGCCGACTCTTGTACCGGTCATAACTAAAAGAGCTTCTTTTACGGTAGAATTCTCTTTTATTACAGGATTCGCTTTTCCCTTTCTCATAATAGCTGCTACATCCATGGTAAGTTTTTTCCCTATTGCTCCAAGAGGATGTAAAAGAGCAAGGTTTTCTTTTTTGAAACCTTTTCTTTCAGATACAACCAAAGCCAGAGCATCGCCTAAAGCCAACATTGCGGAAGTTGAAGAAGTGGGAGCCAAATTATATGGACATGCTTCTTTTTTTATCTCTGAATTAATAATTAAATCACAACCTTTCCAAACTTGCGATTTTATTCTTCCTGTCATAACAATAATTTTAATTTTCATTCTCTGTAAAACAGGAAGAACCTGTTTTATTTCATCTGTCTCGCCAGAATATGAAAGCATTAAAACTATATCATTTTTCATTATCATGCCCAAATCACCGTGTAAACACTCTGCAGGGTGCAGGAACATTGAAGGAACTCCTACTGAAGACATTGTTGCAGCTATTTTTCTTCCTATAAGCCCTGATTTTCCAAGACCCATAACGATAACACGTCCGGAAGTCTTTTCTATTAAATCAACAGATTTTATAAACTGGTCATCAAGGTGTTTTATCTGATCCTTTACAGCCTGAGCCTCTATAATTAAAGTATCAATTGCCCTTTGTATGTTCATCTTTTCCATAATACGGATTACCTTAGCCCGTGCGCATTTTTTATAAACAAACTCATTTTATCAAAATCTTTTCTTCTTTGAAGTCTTTCAATTCCGGTATCAGCCTCTATTCCGTAAGGGTTTGCTTTTTCCATTGCCTCTTGGACATTTTCACATGTTATATTGCCTGCAACAAAAAAAGGAATGCCAAATTTTAAAACCTCTTTTACCGCTTCAAAAGCAAAAGAAATATTTCCCTGCTCATCCTGCTGAGAAACGTCTAAAACAAAAAAATCCACATTTCCGACAAAAGGCTGTAAAGCTATAATCGATGCAGGTCCTGCAAATTTCATCATTTTAAAAACTTTAACTCCAAGAGCAACAGACAAAGCCTTACAAAATTCAGGAGTTTCGCCGCCGTTCAACTGAACGGCTTGAAGATTTGTTTTTTTTACTGTTTTTGTTATTGTCTTATGGTCCTGCCCTGAAAAAACGCCTACCGCTGTTACAAAAGGAGGAAGTTTTTCATTAACTTCTTTTAACATTTTATCCGACACTTTTTTGGGAGAATCTTTCATAAGATGAAACCCTATAAAATCCGCTCCTAAATTAGTCGCGCTTAACGCGTCGTCATAATTAGTAATACCGCAAATTTTTACTTTAAGCATAAATTTATTTTCCGTATACTTTTTTAGGATCAAAAACTTTCTTTCCTACAATTCTGGTATTTCCCGTAAAAGAAAGTTTTCTGTAAAAACAGCTTCTGTGTCCTGTATGACACGCCGAATCGCCGACCTGATGAACTTTAATTAATATACAATCGGCATCACAGTCATAATATATTTCTTTAACTTTCTGGATATTTCCAGATTCTTCGCCTTTTATCCAAAATTTTTGTCTTGATCTGCTCCAATAAGTAGCTTTTTTAGTCTTTAAAGTTTTTTCAAAAGAAGCGGCGTTCATATATGCAACCATTAATACAGTTCCGTCTTTATAGTCCTGAACTACTGCAGGTATCAACCCGTCTTTGTCAAACTTTAACTGCTTTGTAATTTCCAACATTTTCCCACCTCTAAAACAACATTATTTTTTATTTAAAACTCTTATGGCTTCTTCTAATTTAAAGTCTTCTGTATATAAAGCTTTTCCGACTATCGCGCCTATAACTCCGTATTTTTCAAGCTTTGCTATTTTTTTGACATCATCTATAGTAGTAACGCCGCCGGATGCTATGACATTCATTTTGCTTGATTTTGCAATTTTCTTAAGACCGTCTATATTCGGGCCTTTTAGCATTCCGTCTTTTGAAATATCGGTATATATTATTTCTCTGACGCCCATATCTTTTAATTTATCCATCATCTCCGTAGTTGTTACCGGCGTAATTTCTTTCCAACCGCCTATAGCGACTTTATCCTCGAGGATATCAACTGCGACTATGATTTTATCCGCACCGTACTTATCTATCGCCTGTCTTACTATATCAGGATTATATATTGCAACCGTTCCCAAAATAGCGTAAGAAGCTCCGAGCATAAATATTTCGTCTATTCTTTTCATGCTTCTTATCCCGCCGCCTATTTGAACAGGCATATCAACGCTCAAACAAATATTTCCTATAATCGTATTATTTGACTGGTTTCCTGAAAAAGAACCGTCCAGATCTACGACATGCAGTCTTTCTGCTCCTTTAGCTTTCCAAAGTTTTGCCATAAAAACAGGGTCTTTGGAATAAATAGTTTCATCGGCAATTCTGCCCTGCTGCAGCATAACGCAATTTCCTTGTCTGATATCAACTGCTGGAATTATTAACATTTTTTTTCCTTACAAAACACCTTTTGTAGAAGGTATAGTTTTATTTTTTTTATTTATTTTTACGGCACAGGACAAAGCTCTGCCGAAACATTTAAAAATAGATTCCGCTATATGATGGTTATTTCTTCCTTTCATCATTTTAATATGTAAAGTAATGCCGGCATTATTTACGAAAGCCGTCAAAAACTCTTCGATCAGATCATAATTAAACCCTGTAGTCTGAAACTTAATTTCAGCCTGATAGCTTAAATGAGGTCTGCCTGAAATATCTAAAGCCACATATGATAACGCCTCATCCATCGGCAAAAGAAAATGTCCGTATCTGACAATGCCTTTTTTATCTCCGATTGCCTCTTTAAAAGCCAGACCCAAAGTAATGCCGATATCTTCAATTAGATGATGATCATCTATTTCCGTATCGCCTTTTGCTTTTATGTTAATATTAATTCCCGCATGAGCTGAAAACAAATTCAGCATATGGTCCATAAAAGCGATAGTTGTATCAATTTTTGATTTTTTTGAAGAATCAAGATTAATTTCCAAATCAACTTTTGTTTCGCTAGTCTCTCTCTTAATATGAGCTTTTCTCATTTTCATAAAATAATCTCTTAATTCAAATATTTTTGGCGGCTAACATTCTGTTCAAAACCGTCAATATCTTTTATTTTTAAACTTTGTTCTAATTTTTCCAATAAAATAAGTTCATCCATTGAAAAATTTATTCTGGCCTTTCCGTCATTAGCTTTAGTTACGGATTCTGTAAGCATATGTATTATTAATTCTATTTCTCTTTCAGACATTTCTATTTGCATTATCCCTTCCTGACTTCAATTGATTTTTTGTGATTTATCAAACCTTCGGCGTTTGCAAAATCTGCAATTTGTTTTTTGATTTCTGAATTTATATTCCTTAATTCAACATAACTGCTTCTTTTTAAAAATGTCATAACGGAAAGTCCGCTTGAATACTTAGCTGAAGCATTTGTAGGCAGAACATGCGAAGGCCCAGCCCAATAATCGCCGACTGCCGTAGCCGTATTATACCCGGCAAAAATAGCGCCGGCATTTTTAACGTATTTTACTATTTTTTTAGGATCTTTTACCAATAATTCCAAATGTTCAGGAGCAATTTCATTAACTCTTTCAACAGCTTTTTCAACAGAAGTATTATGCATTTCTACCTGATGCAAAAACTGACTTTCTATTTTTTGTTTAAGATATTTAATTGTCTTATCAGATGTACAGAACAAATATGCTTTTGCCATAGAATCATGTTCTATCTGAGCCATTAAATCATAATAAATATAATCTTTGGGCGCTCCGCTGTCGGCTATTATCGCAACTTCGCTAGGCCCCGCTAACGAATCTATGCCTACTTTGCCGAAAACAAGCCTTTTTGCTTCGTTAACATATGCATTTCCGGGACCTACAATCATATTAACAGGCAAAATTGTTTTTGTACCGTAAGCAATAGCGGCTATGGCAACCGGCCCTCCTATGGAATAAATTTCATCTATTCCGCAGACTTTTGCGGCAAAAAGAACTTCATCTGACATTTTTTTAGGAGGTGTTACTATTACAAGCCTTTTAACCCCTGCAACTTTTGCGGCAACAGCCGTCATAATAACTGTTGAAGGATACGAAAATCTTCCGCCGGGAACGTATAAACCTACAGATTCTACAGGATTATATATTTGGCCGACAGTCTTTGCTTTGTCAGAAAAAAACCAGCTTTTTTTTATATTTGAGTATTCCTTCTGATGGAATGATTTAACATTCTTATAAGATGATACAATCGCTTTTTTTAAATTTTTATCTACATTTTTTTGCGCAGATAATATCTGTTTTTTTGACACCTTAACGTTTTTTAACGATGTAAAAGAAACTCCGTCAAACTTTTTAAGATACTTTAAAACTGCAATATCACCATTCTTTTTTACATCTTCAATAATACCTGAAACCGCTTTCGCTATATCTGTACTCATGGATAAATTTTAGCAAAAAGTTAATTTATTATCAATTTGTTAATAAAAATTATACCGGATTTAATAAACAAGTCTTATGCGGAAGCTAAAAGAGCATTTACGGCTCTTGTATTAATATTTATTGTTTCAAAAACATCTTTATGCTTTTTCTTCCTTTCTCCGAATATTTTAGGGATTACAACCGAAGCAAATACAGCAACCGAAATAGCCGCCGTAATAATGACATCTCCTGTTATTCCGAAAGAAAGAAGACCGCTTATAGCTATTTGCGTAAAACTTGCAATAACCGTTCCAGCCATTGATTTAAATGCAAGCCATTTAGATCTCATAGTATCATCAAGAATTTCATAAACAGACGAAATTTCCGTTAAGGAAGCCGTCCCCTGCCAAAAATTCATAGAAACATATACCGCAAACAGAAATACCGGATGAGCTGTAAAAGCAAAAAGCGCCGTCATTATAAGAGCAATACTTAAAAATAAAGTTCTGTATAATTTCTTTTCGGCAATAACTCCAAACCTGTTTATAAAATGAGATGCCAGCGACTGAAGCACGTTTGCCACAAAATAAACAGGCGCAAGAAAAACGGCATTTAATCCGCTTGATACAAACAAAGGCTGCAAAAAGAATAACAATGATACAAAGAAGATATTGTTTACAACCATATTTATAATAACGGCTGTAAAAGCTTTTTTAGATGAAAGAAGAGCTTTTAACGGGCTGAAAACCTGAGAAATGCCTTTTTTCTTACCGGCTGTTTCTTCTTTTGCCTCTTTTATATTTTTAGCAGAACTTTCTTTATGCGTAAAGAATAAAGCGCCTGCAAAAACAGCCACATCAAGGGCTGCCGCTATTATAACGACTATCTGCTGACCGACAAAAAAGGCAAGAGTTCCTCCTATAAGAGAGGATAATGACATTGTAATCCAGTACAAACCGAGATTCAAGCCGTATATCTCTTTAAAAGATTCTTTCTTCTTAAGCCTGTCAAGAGATTTATAAAGGAACGGACTGAGACTTATCTCCAGACCGGCAATTCCTATAACAGGCAAAATTTGCGAAGCTATAAACAGTACCGGAGAGAATTGTATAACAGTAAAACTGACACTTCCTAATGTGTGAAGCAGCAATGATATTATAAGCATTGTTCTTTTTGGAATTCTGTCCCCCAAAAATCCGAAAAATCCCGAAAAAACAAAACTGGCCGGAGCAAGAAATGAAAATATTACCGCAATTAACTTTAATTCATATCCGCTTGACTGCATAAATATTGTTGAGAAAGACGAAGCAAGTTCGAAGCCAAGCATAAGCTGTATAAAAGGGAAAAATCTTATATTTGATTCCATTTTTTTTACAGTTTTCTTATCAATTATATTTTCTCCGTCTGCTTTATATCTGTAAACAAACGGTTTTTTAAATTTTGACAAATATGATTTTACTGAAACTTTCGCAATCGTTAAAAATTTCTTAACGCTTATTTTTTTATTTTCTTTTACAATCTTAGACAAATCTATTTCCTCTGTTTGGGTATCCGAGGAATCTGCTTTTGCCGGTTCTGATATATTATGCTCTTTTTCTGGATTTTCCGGTTTATCATTTATTATTTCAAGTTCGGTATTTTCTTTTTTATTTATTCTTTTTTCTTTTTCGGATTCTTCTCGAACACCAAAGAAATTTTTATAAGAATTAGCCCATTTGTTAAGTATTCTGATTATTTCATGATCTTTGAACCCGCTGTCCCTTAATTCCCGTATCCATATTGTTAAAAATTCTCTTTGTTTGTGTTTAGATATCCCCATTACCAATAGTCCGTCTGAAAGAGCATCCGGTGAAACCGTTACATCCAATATGGTAGTTTTATAATGCCGCAAATCAGTTTTATCAGATTTTGGCATTATAACAACGTAACTTATTCCTTCAGCTTCAAGTATTTTTGTTATTCCGTGATGGAATCCGCCGATAACCGCCACATCGGTTTTTCCATCGCTTATTTTATTTTTTATAATATTGACAAAAATCTTATTTCTTTCAAGATTTGTTTCGTAATAAGTTTCTATATCTTTATTATTAATTATGTCCGTAATTTCATTTCTATTCTGTAAAGAACTGTTTTCAAGAATACTTTTAAATTTTTCTTTATTTTTTTGAATATACTCAAAATCTTGAATTGTTATGTTGAGCTTAACATAATCTTTCAGCAATACCATAAGAAAACTGAGCATCCCGATATTTCTTGTTTTCCCCTCTATAAAAATCTTATCAAATAATATTTTTCTTAGAATAATATTTTCTTCAACAAACTCTTTTAAATCAAAAGCGTTTATATATTCATATTTTTTCTTTAATTCGTTTATATATTCATATTTTTTTATTTCTTCATCAGTCAGAAAATATTTGGATTTTTCATACAATATTATTAACCTTTCTTCTGCATTTTTATTTTTTTGTTCATCAAAAAGTTTCTTATATTCATAGAAAGAAATCCTGCTTCTTAAAATATCCGAGAAATATCTTATGTCATCTCCAAGAGAATATTTATTCAGTCTGTTCAAGGATAAAGATTCAAAAGCTTTTATGTTTTTATATGAATTTATTTTTATGCCGTATTTTTCAGCGAGGTAATTTATTTTCTCAAAATATGTTTTTCCTTTCCCGAAATTACCGTAAAAAACATCCTCATATAAAAACATATCTTTATTGTAAAACTTTAACTTATCAATATTTAAATTTATTTCTGATGAAGATATTACATGTAGAAAAAAGGGTTCTTTTCCGTTAATATTTTGGTATCTTTCTATATTCTTTATATATATTGGCCATAATTCCAACCCGTACAGCTTTGCCTCTTTATTCAGCGCTCCGTAATATTCGGCGGCGCCTAATAAACCTTTATTCAGCATATTGTCCAAAACCTGATTTTTAACTTTGACAGGAGTAAGAGAACGAAGTGAATCAAGATTTATATTCCCTTCAGGCGCGCCTTCCGTAAAAATATAACCTATTTCTGTTTCTTTGTTAAAATAATTTATAATATGAAATATATTTTTCTGGACATAAGCATTCCCGTGTAAATCTTCAATAATTATTATATCGGGAGTCATTCCGTTTTTGATATTAGATTCAAAGATAATACCTCTTGATTTAGGAATGCTTGCGCATATTGTTTTTTCGTCTGTCGAAAAAACTGCACCGTTTATGATATTTTCAGCGGTTACTCCCTGCGGTATTATTATATTTATAAAATATAGCGTCAGTGTTATTAAAATTATTATTTTTTTCATTTTTTGGACCATGATGTTAAAATTTTATTTTTTCCTTAACGGCAGGATTAAGAATAATTTGTATTATTCTTAATCCTTTTAAGATAAAAACACCGTTAATAATACTTCTTTTAGAAACTTATCTGAGTTCTTATGCCGCCCACAAAAACAGTATCATCGCTTCCGGCATCTCCTCCGTAAGGATTTTCAATCATTTGTATATCCGGTGTTACGGATAAATAATCGGTTATCTGTAATTTGTAATATACTTCCATATGATTTTCTGTTTTTGCATTAAGACTGTTTACGTCTTTATAATCCGAAGAAGGAACTATCTGCCCGTATGCAACAGCCAGCACGTCTTCGTTACTAAGCAATTTTGCCGCAAACTGCAATCCCAAACTCCAGCTTTGAGACAAAGAAAAATCTCCGCCGTCGCAATAAACTTCCTGATTTTCCCATCCGTATCTTGCAAAAGCGCCGGTTTTATCGGAAAGCTGCTGGTCAAAGCTTACGCCGAAACCATAATTATTTTCATCATTCTTAGACGAGTCCGTCCATTTAACATACTGTTTTGTATTTGTCCATGCATAAAACCTGTAATTTCCTTCTTTATCCTGAATAAATTCAGGTTTTAAATTAAGCTGGCCGGAAACAAATATATTTTTTGTAAAATCCTGCCATGCTCCGTCGGCACTTAAATATTGAAGAGAAACATCAGCTTTATCGGATTCATATGAAACTTTTACTCCGAAAGCATTGTCATCCGGAAAATCTATAACCGAAGAATTTCTGAAAATATTCCCTAAAAACTGCTCTGTTTCGTCATTAGCATAAGCATTTTCATCAACTCCGCCGGTGGCGTCAATTTTACCTATGTTAAATATAAATCCGCTTTCCGCAAACGAATGCTCATACCAAGCTTCTGTAACAGAAATTACAGCGTCAGATTCGTCGCTGTCTCTGTTAACGTTTGAAAAAACGCTTAACTGGCTTTCCATACTTCCCTGCCCTGTTTCAAGATGAATAAACATTTTATTGTTATCATCAAAGCTTTTTTCAAATCCCAAATCTACGGAATATGAAGCCACAGACGGAGTTTTCCCGTTATATAAATCCGCCGAATCGGCATTTGCATTCTGCGCATTTTGCAAAACAAAAGTTATTCCTCCTCCTATAACCAAATCACTCAACAAGCCTTTAACTTCATCGGCTCCTTCCGTTCTTTTCTCAAGGATATTAAGTCTCTCTTTTAAACTTTCAAGTTCTTTTTCAAGAGCATCACCTGAACTTGCAAAAACATTACCTCCCGATAACATCAAAACAGAAAAAACGGCACAACTGAACAAAAACTTCTTAAACATTACGATCCCTCCCTTTTTTATTTAACTTCATTTTTACAATTACAAAATTTATCTTTTCTATTACCGCATTCATGACCGGAACAACAGCCGCATGATCCTTTTAAACGCTTTACAAACAGATAAATTAACCCTGCACAACTCAGCAAAACAACCGATATTACAAACAACATTTCCATTTTAACCTCCAAATCCAAACAGTCTTCCTCCCTGATAAACGATAAATGAGAATATCCATGCGGCAACTGTCGTCCAAAAAGCAAGGAAAAGCAGCCATTTTATTTTTGAGCCTGATTCTCTAAAAAATACCGCAACGGCAACTACACAAGGCAGATATATAAGACAAAAAACCAAAAATGTTACGGCTTTTAATTTACTCCAGTCAGGATCCTGCTGTAATTTTTCCGAAAGAGAAGATGCGTCTTCAGGATCAACTTCACCGAGAGAATATATTGTTCCAAGCGTACTTACCACAACTTCCTTCGCCGCAAGTCCCGAAATTAAAGCTATTCCGGCTTTACCGTCAAAACCTATCGGCTTAATAATCGGTTCAATTAAATTCCCGAGTTTTCCTATATAACTTTGTTCAACCTGAATGCTTGCCGCTTGTTCTTCACTTACATTTTCCACCTGCTCCCCGCCTGCTTTCGGGAAAGAAAGTCCGGCCCAAATAAGTATCGTGACCAAAAGAATTATTGTCCCGGCTTTTTTTAAATATAAAAAGCCTCTTTCCCACATTTTTAAAAGTATTCCTTTTAAACTTGGCATTCTGTAAGGAGGAAGCTCCATTATAAAGTAAGCAGGTTTTCCTTTTAAGATTGTTTTTTTAAGTATCCACGCAGCCCCTAACGCAAAAACAACGCTCAAAACATACATAATAAACATTACGTTTGCTCCGTCTTTTGCCGAGAAAAAAGCTCCTATGAAAAGAGCAAATATAGGAAGTTTTGCGCCGCATATCATAAAAGGGGTTACCATTAACGTTATAAGCCTGTCTTTTTCGCTTTCAATAGTTCTTGCAGCCATGAGACCCGGAACGGCGCAACCGTTTGTTGATATAATCATTGAAGCAAAAGACTTGCCGTGCAGACCGAATTTCCTCATAAACTTATCCATAATAAATACTGCTCTAGCCATATAACCTGTATCTTCAAAGAAAGCTATGGCAAAGAACATAAAAAGGATCAAAGGAAAAAATCCTAAAACTCCTCCGACACCCCCTATGATGCCGTCAACTATGAAAGACTGAAATACCCCCTCCGGAATTACTTTGCCCGCATACCCGGAAAGAAATTCTATTCCCGATTCAAACCATCCGACAAAAGGTTCAGAAACAGTAAAAGTAAATTTAAAAATCGTATACATCACCAGAGCAAAAATAGGCAAAGCAAATATTCTGTTCAATACTATTTTGTCTATAGCGTCTGAGATATCATATTTGCTTTTTGCAACTGTTTTTACCGCAACCGCCGCAACGGAATGTATCCATGTATATATTCTGTCTGCGAAAACAGAATCCACGCTATCTGAAAATTTATCCGATATAATGTTCCCGCTTTCAAAAGACTGTTTTTTTAATTCTTCATATACTTTTGATTTTTCTATTTTCTGAATTACAAATTTATCATGTTTTATAAGACTTACTGCAAGATATCTTACGGAATATTTCGCCGTTAAAAGAATATCTTTATAAATGATATTTTCAATTTTTAGAATATGATCGGATATAAAGTTTCCGTAATCTATTCTTGTACTTTTAATATCCTTTTTATTCTCATAAACATCAATCACAGATTTCACAAGATCTTCAGTGCCTTTATTTTTATTTGCTATAGTAGGCACTGCAAGTATTCCGTAATTTTTCATCAGCAAACCGCAGTCTATTTCCTGTCCTTTATTTTTCAAAACATCAACCATATTCAAAGCTATAATGACTTTTATCCCCAACTCTGACAACTGCGTATAAAGGTATAAATTCCTCTCAAAATTCGAAGCGTCGACAACATCTATTATTAAATCAGGTTTTTCGTCTATAATAAAATTCCTCGCGACTATTTCATCTTCTGAACTTGCCGAAAGGCTGTAAATACCCGGCAAATCAACTATATTTATTTTATAGCTGCCTTTTACCAGACTTCCTTCTTTTTTTTCAACGGTCACGCCGGGATAATTTCCTACATGTTGGCGAAGACCCGTCAAATTATTAAATAAACTTGATTTACCGCAATTAGGATTTCCTGCAAGACATATTTTTATTTCTTTTAAATTATTTTTCATTTACTTACCTCATTTACTATAATCTCACCTGCTATATTGCAATCTAAAGCTATTCTGCTGCCCTTAAGTATAAATGTTACATAACCGTTTCTTGCGCACTGAAGCAGTTTTATGCATTCTCCTGGAATAAGTCCGAGATCAATAAGCTTTTGTTTTTCTCTGTCAACGATATTCCCAAAAGAAGAAAAAACAAGCAGAGTGTCTTTTTTTGCTTTTGTTAAAGGACTCATTTTGCAACCTCCATTAATATTGCCGCGGCTTCATATTTCCTTAAACTTAAAGAATATCCCCTTACGCTTACACTGATCGGATCTCCGAGCAAGGATTTCTTTACTACAGTTAAAGGGATTCCCTTAGTAATGCCCATAGCAAGAATTTTTTTTGACAAATTATCATCTTGAGATGATATCTGGGCAACCGTACCCGATTCATTCACTTTAAAAACGCTTAATAACTTCCTCATAATCTTTCTCCTTGTTTTTAGTCTTACTTATATTTTTTAGTTTTGTCTAACTTTTGCTTTAAAAAATATGCCAATCCGATATTAAGTCAAACGGATTGACTTTATGCTTAACAAATAATTTTATTAGGCTTTTAAATCTTTATTAGTCTAATCTAACTTAAAGAACAAAAAAAATATCAGTGAATAAAAATATATCAATTTTTTATTTTCCCTTTATATGAAAAACCAAGAGAAGATACCGTCTCTTTTATTTTTGATTCTTCTGTATTTCCGTTTATATATACTATTCCGTCTTTTAAATTAACTTCCACTGATTGCACACCTTCTATTTTCTTTAAGAATTTTATTACACTGTTTTTACAATTTTCGCAATGCATTCCGTCAACTTTATAAGAAGATGCTCCTGTTATTTTTTCATTCCTTTTATTTGATAAATAATTAATTAAAAGAGAATTTATTATTAAAGCCAATAAAATAATCCCGGAAAAAATTTTTATCCAATAAAAAGACGTATGCATATGTGACATATCGCTCATTAACCGTAAACTAAACCATCCAGAAGGCATTAAATAATCTATAATCAATGCAAAAGTTACAGAACCTAAAATAATTGAACTTAAATAAAATATTAAAGATTTC
>JBAYZJ010000003.1:0-30365 GCA_041672565.1 Endomicrobiaceae bacterium | reverse complement strand
TTCCGTCGACAAACAGCGGCGCGGCAAATTCATAAATCTTCTCTCCGCTCAGCGAAGTATATTTTTCCGAAAAATCTATTGAAGACTGTTTTATTCTTCTTTTAAATTCCGAATCAATATTTTTATTATTATCTCTGGAAACATATGTCGATATATTGTTTGAATTTATATAACCGGCATATACGGCTGACGGTCTATGTATGCTTACAACCAAAGAAACTGCATTATAAACCTGCAGTTCATCTTTGACCTTTGCGGCTTCGTTACACATAAACACAAAGCTTTTGAAAGTTCTTTCTCTGCTTTCGGAAAGCTGCTGCGTTAAAAATTTTTTTTGGGCTATAAAAATGTTATAAGAAACGCCGATAATAACAATTAATAAAAGAAATGAAATATATAGGGTAAGCTTAAATCTCAGATTCATTAAATACCCTTCTGGGAAAGAAATACCGGTTTATTGAGATATTTTAAACCTCAATAAACCGGTGTAAAAAAATTATTCTACTGTCTGTTCTAATTTTATAACTGCACCTTTACCTATTTTTGAAACTACAAAATTATAAATCCATGCAACAGCAACTATACCCACTGACATAATAGCAGTGTATAGAACGATAAAAATCAACCAAGAAAGAATTCTTGCGCCGAAACCGAGATTCCCCGCCAATTCAGTCGGGAAAATAAAAAATGTAAATATTCCGATAATTGCTCCCAACAATGCAAATACTATTGGGAAATTCTTAAACAGAGAAACTACGCATACGCCCTTTAATTCATAATTTGCCATAATACTAAATCCCCCTTTTTTATCTTACTTCAAAAATTAAATTAACCGCATTAAATATTGTACAAATTATAACAGACATTATTTTTATTGTCAACATCTATTTATAAAACTTTTTCATTTCTTCCAAAGAAACAGGAGCATAATCTCCGACATGTCCGTTTGTTCCGAAATCTCTCATTTTCCCTGCGATAATGCCTTTTAAAGCTTCTCTTGCAGGACCCAGATATTCTCTCGGATCAAACTTTTCAGGAGTTTCTGCAAAAACTTTTCTTATCGCGGCTGTTATTGCAAGTCTTCCGTCGGTATCAACATTAATTTTTGACACGCCGAGCTGAATTGCTTTTTTGAGACTTTCCATAGGGACTCCCGTTGCTCCCGGCATTTTGCCTCCGTATTTATTGACTGCGTCAATAAGTTCCTGAGGAACGGATGATGCTCCGTGGAGAACAATAGGAATATCTATAAGAGCTCTTACTTCTTTCAAAACGTCAAACGCAAGTTCTTTTGAACCTTTAAATTTATATGCGCCGTGTGAAGTCCCGATTGCTATCGCCAACGCGTCAACGCCGGTTTCATCAACAAATTTCTTTGCTTCTTTAGGATCCGTCAAATGTATTGAGCCGGAACCGACTCCGTCTTCAATTCCGCCGAGTCTTCCGATTTCGGCTTCAACGGTAACGCCGTATTTGTGGGCATATTCAACAACTGATTTTGTTACTGCTACATTATATGCATAATCTGAAGGGGTTTTCCCGTCTTCCATCAAAGAACCGTCTATCATAACCGATGAAAAACCCAAAGATATTGCTTCCTGCGCAGTTTTTAAAGAATTCCCGTGGTCCAAATGCACTGCTACAGGTATTTCAGGGTTTTCCTCAACAGCAGCAAACATTATGTGTTTAAGATATGTGAAATTTGAATATTTCAAAGCGCCTCTGCTTGCCTGAATAATAACAGGGGACTGCGTTTCTTTTGCGGCTGCCATAATTGCCTGAACCTGTTCCATATTATTCACATTGTATGCGCCTACGCCGTACCCTTTCTTTCTAGCTTCTTCCAAAATTTGCTTCATAGGGACTAATGCCATTTTTCCTTCCTCCTAGAATTTCTTACTTCTTTTATTTTTTACTTCTTTTGTTGTTTTACCGGCAACATTATTCTTTGCTACAGTTTCTTCAAATACGCCCATTGCTCTTATTTTGTTATATCTGTCTTCAAGTATCTGCTGCTTTGTCATTTTAGAATATAAAGACAAATTTTTATTTATCATTTGTTTAATATTCATTGCCGTTTCGACAGGGTCCATATGAGCGCCGCCTAACGGTTCTTTTATTATTTCGTCAATAACCTTATTTTTTAACAAGTCTTTGGCCGTAATTTTTAACGCTTCCGTGGCTTCGCGGGCTTTTGCCGCGTCTCTGAAAAGAATTGCCGCGCAGCCTTCCGGAGAAATTACCGAATAATATGAATTTTCAAGCATTGCGACTTTATTCCCGATGCCGATTCCCAACGCTCCTCCGGAACCGCCTTCGCCTATAACGATACTTATTACGGGAACTTCCAAAACGGACATATCTCTTAAATTTCTTGCAATTGCTTCCGCCTGTCCTCTTTCTTCGGCGGCAATACCGGGATAAGCTCCGGATGTATCTATAAAAGTAATTATCGGTCTGCCGAATTTTTCGGCCATTTTCATTATTCTTAAAGCTTTTCTGTATCCTTCAGGATGAGCCATTGCAAAATTTCTGTCCATATTTTCCTGTATTGTTCTGCCTTTTTGATGACCTATAACAACTACAGGCTTACCGTCAATTGTAGCCAATCCGCATACCAAAGCCAAATCATCTCCGTATGCTCTGTCGCCGTGAAGCTCGACAAAATTCTCGCAAATTATTTTTACATAATCCAATGTGTAAGGCCTGTTAGGATGCCTTGCAAGCAAAACTTTCTGCCATGGAGTTAAACTGTCGTAAATTTCTTTTTTCAGTTTTTCTTTTTTTACTTCCAAATCCGCTATTTCATTTGAGAAATCAATCTTGCTGTGTTCAGCAGAAACTTTTAAACTTAAGATTTTATTCTCAAGTTCCGCAACAGGTTTTTCAAAATCTAACGTAAATTCCGCCATTATTACCTCTTAAAATCTGCTCTGGTAGCTTAATTTGAATATTCTTTCACAGCCGTATTTTTCTTCTTCATCCGTTAATAAATTTCTCATTATAAAATCAATGTCAAAATTTTCGGTTATCCACAATCTTAAACCGGCATTAAGCCTTGTATATGCTCCTTTGCCTATATTATCACATTCAAGCATACCCGTCAAAGAATGATCTATTATCGTAATGGAAGAACCTACAAATCCTATTAATCTTGCATCTTTAAAATCATTTACGTTTACGCCGGCATTCAGATTAAGCGTAGGCAAAAAAAGCTCTTTGCCGAATACGAAATAAACTCCTTTGCCTTTCTGGCGGAAATCCGCTTCCTCTTCATCATAAAAGAAACCCTGACCGTCATAACCGATTGCAAAACCCGGCACTTTCCCGTTACCTTCATAAATATTAAATTTTAATTGTAAAGCTGGAACCGCAACAACGACATTCCCCGTGCCTATAATATTGGAAAGCTCCCATGAAACTCCCAAATTAAGAGTTTTAAATATTCCGAAATTTAATTTTGAAATAACTCCGCCGTTTGAAAAAACCCTGAACTGCAAATCATAACTTCCGTAATCAAGCACTGAATATGTAGGAGTATCTATTAAATAAGAAATATTTGACTGATTGGCAAAAGAATATGTACTGACAAATAAAACCGTAACTAAAATAAAAGCAATTTTTTTAATCAAAACAATACCTTCCTCAACGTTATTTCCACTATATTATCACTTTTTAAAATCTAATGTCAAACAATACAAATCATACATGTTTAACAAACGGCAGTTAAAAATATTCTTATTGATTTAATATGTTATTTTATTTATAATTTTGTTTGTGGCCTTTATATTATTGTAAAAGAAACTAATGAACAAAAAAATATATACGACCTTTATATCTTTAATAATATTATTAACTTTAACCGTTAATATTTTCCCTAAACAACAAAACAATTCGTCAAACCTTACTTCCAAAAACAATGTTTACGGAATAAACGGAATATTCAATCATGCCCGAAGCAAAACATATTCTGTAACCGGAGAATTATCTTACGCAAGAGTAACCGGCAAATCGCATGAGGAAGAAACGACTTTTGATATAAGCGGTATTTTTGACAATATATATGATAAATCCGCCAAAGTTTACTATCTTACCGGCATTTTTCCAAAAGACAAAACCGTTTCAAACATTGATTCGCCCGTTTACAAAATTACCGGCATCTTAAACAGTAATTTCTCCCATTCCGGTAAAACATATTTTATAACCGGCAGAAATCTCGGTTTCAAAAAAACAGGATATCTTACAAAAACCCAGAAAGCAAAACTTGAATATCTTGAAATGGAAGAAGAAAGTAAAATAATTGCTCTTGAAAACGAACTTGCAGTGAGAAGAAGACTCCTTGATGAAGAATTTGCAAAACAAAATTTCAGCGAATATTCGGTAACAAATTTATTAAACAAAAAAAAAAATCTCAACAATGATTTGGAACAGATAAAATTTGATAAAAAAAGAAAAACAAGGTACCTCTTGACACAAGAACAATATATCCAATACCAGCATAACTTGGAAAAGAAACAAAAGAAAAAGAAAAAATAATAAAAGTAATTATTTTATGAACATCGAATCGCCGTATGAAAAAAATCTGTATTTTTTCATTACCGCTTCTTTGTATGCTTTCAGAATAAAATTTCTTCCGGCAAGAGCGCTTACCATCATTAACGGCGTAGAATGAGGCAAATGTAAATTTGTGAACATCGCCTTGACCATTTTAAATTTATATCCCGGATATATAAAGATGTCAGTTTGTCCCGAACAGCTTTCAACAGACATAAGATTCCCGCAGGAATCATAAGAGCCTTTTGTTCCAGCTATCGACTCCAAGCTTCTTACGGTAGTCGTCCCTACGGCAATTATTCTTTTCCCGGACTCCAAAGCTTTGTTTATTTTAAAAGCATTTTCTTCGTCAAGGATATACTTTTCCGGAAGCATTTTATGATCTTTTATATTATCGCTGACTATAGGTTTAAAAGTCCCCCAGCCTACATGCAAAACTACTTTTGCAATTTGAACTTTTTTAGATTTTAATTTTTCAATTATTTCTTTTGTAAAATGAAGTCCCGCGGTGGGAGCCGCAATCGCTCCTTTTTCGGAAGCGTAAACGGTCTGGTACCTGAGTCTGTCAAGAGCAGACATTTTTTCAGCTTCTTTATCTTTTCTCTTAATATAAGGAGGAAGAGGCATAAAACCGTTTTTTTCAAGCAAAACAGAAATGTCTTCTTTGTTAAATTCCACAATTCTGTTGCCGTTTAGGTCATAATCTCCGACAACACATTCATATCCGTCATCAAAATACAGGTTTTGTCCCGGCTTAATATAAGGTTTTAATAAAACCGAATGCGTTTTACCTGATTTTGTAGGCTCTAAAAACAATAACTCAGCCTTTCCGCCGGTAGATTTATGTCCGTATAATCTTGCAGGAACAACTTTTGTGGTATTTACGACTAAACAGTCATTTTCGTCAAACATATCGGCAACTTCAGAAAAATTTCTGTGTTCAACCGTTTGTTTTTTCCTGTCAAGAACTATAAGTCTTGATCCGCTTCTTTGCTCTGCTGGAACCTGCGCTATCAGTTCAGCCGGTATGTCATAATCGTAATTCGACAGCAAATTATCTTCATTTGTCATATTGTATTTTCTCTACTTTTGTGCCCGGATAATAAAATTCAAGAATCTTTTTATAAGAAAAGCCTTTTTCAGCCATTACTTTTGATCCCCACTGACACAAACCGACCCTGTGTCCCCATCCTTTTCCTTCAAAAATAAAATTTCCGCTTTTCCTGCTTATTTTATCAATCATGGTGCTTTTAATAAGCCAAGGATCGACGGTTAATCTGAATTTATACGCATTAAGGGATAAAGTCCCCTTTTTATGTTTTACTATGATTTTTTCTCTTCCTTTGCTTTTTGTTTTTCCGTACGGTTTAATACTTTTTATTTCACCCACGCGGTATCCGCCTTTTATCAATTTCTCTCTTATTGTTTTTTCCGGTATTTTTGACGTCCAGACGGCGTGAGGGCCGTCTTTGCAATATTTGTCTTTTCTGCCTTTCAGATATTCCGGCGTTTTGGAATTCCAGTTCCATACATATTTCGGATCTTCGGTAAAACCGCCGCAATTTGCATGAAACAGAGTCTGAGCGATTTCATTATTATAAATGACAATTTCTCCTTTCGTTTCAAAAACAGCCCGATTGCATTTTTTATTTTCACAGCCCGCGCCGCCGTATACCTGACAGTGCACGGTCGAACAAACGTCAAAACCGTCTTTTGCATGCCTTGATAAATTTTTCAACGCATAACTTCTGCTTATAACGGCTTGAACTTTAAGCGTTTCAAGGTTCGAACCGCCGTCCGCTTCTTTAGGAAGAACTCCTTTTATATAATCTTCAACGGAAAGTTCATTTATAACATTTATTTTATTCTTTGAAGACGACTTTAAAATTATATCCCCGCGGTAAAGTTTTTTATTAACCGATAAAACGGATTTGCCCGTAATCCTTAAAGGCAGTTTGTATTTTTTCCCTTTGATAACAGCCTGCATTCCTGAAATACGTATATTTATCTTTCCTGCCGACAAATATCGTTTTTCCCCGTTGTTCTCAATAGTATATCGTTTATCGGATGCCACACAGACTTCGTCCGCATTAAGCAAAATCCCCACTCTTATAAGATTTTTTGCCGAAATTGAAGCAAACGCGACGGAAAAAGAAAAAACTGTTAAAGATAAAACGCAAGTTAAAAATTTAATGATTTTCATTGTTAGATAATAGCACAAAATATTTTTGAATTCAAACTGTTTATATTATACAAAAAAATTGATATGCTAGTAAAAACATTATAAAATTTATAAAATATCCAAATGATAAAAGTTGAAAATATTTATAAATCATTCGGACAAAAAAAAGTTCTCTGCGGTATCGATCTTGAAGTTAAAGACGGCGAAACTCTTGTAATAATAGGAGGTTCCGGAACGGGAAAGAGCATTCTGCTTAAGAATATAGTAGGGCTTATAAAACCTGACCGTGGCAATGTTTTTATTGATGATATTGACATAACAAAAGCCGACAAGTCCCATATTTATGAAATACAAAAAAAAATAGGTTTTCTTTTTCAGGAAGCGGCTCTTTTTGATTCTTTGACAATTGAAGAAAATATTTCTTTCGGAATAAAGAATCTCACTAATTTAAACAAAGAAGAAACAAAAACAAGAGTTTCCCAATGTTTAAATATGGTCGGTTTAAGCGATATTGAACATTTAAAACCTTCCGCTCTGAGCGGAGGAATGAAAAAAAGAGTAGGTCTTGCAAGAGCTATCGCATACAGACCTAAATATGTTTTTTACGATGAGCCTACAACCGGGCTTGATCCTATAATGTCAGACGTCATAGGTTCTCTTATTATGTATTTAAAAAAAGAATTGTCAATAACATCGATAGTCGTCACACATGATATGCAGTCGGCTTATAAAATAGCAGACAGAATTATTATGCTGTATCAGGGTAAAGTCATATTTAACGGAACGGCTGACGAAGTAAAAAAAACAAATAACGCATATGTAAAACAATTTGTAGAAGGACTGAGAAAAGGTCCTATCCCTGTTGAAACTACTTTTACTATGTAAATACGGAGATTTTTGTGTCTAACGAATTGAAGTTGGGTTTTTTTGTAGCTTTGGGGATTTTAGCCGTGCTTACTACGGTAACGCTGCTGGGGAATCTCAGTCTTAAATCAAAATATAAAATAAACGTTTATTTCGCCGATGCTTCCGGTCTTCCTAAAAAAGCAAAAGTAAAAATTTCAGGAGTTGACGTAGGCAGCATAAAAGATATTGTTTTAGAAGACGACAAAGCGAAAATAATTCTTCTTATAGACAACAAAATTAAAATTTATTCGGACGCCAAAATAAAAATAGTTTCTATGGGAATAATCGGGACAAAATATATAGACATTAAACCCGGAACGCCTTCCAACAGATTGTTATCCGACGGAGATACGATAACGGCTTTAGAAACCGAGTCTCTTGAAGAAATGCTTTCTTCGCTGGCAAAACAAGTCGGAAGCGTTTTCAATAATGTTTCAGAAGGCATGAACGGTGATTTCTTTCATAATTTATCCGATACGGTCGCAAATCTTAAAAAAGTAAGCCAAACTATAGCCGACAAGGAAAAAGCAATATCAGATGTAATTGATAATTTCCAAAACTTTTCGGCGGATTTATCCGAAATAACGAAACAAAATAAAGAAGATATAAGAACCGTTGTTCTCGAATTGAAGAAGATTTCCCTTAAAGTCGACGAAATAGTAACAAAAATAAACAACGGAGAAGGAACTCTCGGGACCCTGATAAACGATGAAGAAATGGCTAAAGAACTTAAACAAACCGTTACCGAAATAAAGACCACCGTTAAACAGATACAGACGATGACAGGAAAAGCAAGCAAATTGGAAATTGATTGGGAATACATGGGAAGGTTTGACGCAAGAGCAGACAGATTCCGCAATGATTTCGGAATAAGATTCAGGCCTAATAATCATAAATTCTACTATCTAGGCATTTCAAATATGGGCAATTCAAATAATGAAAAAGACCAGTTTGAAAGAGACAACCTTAATAAACTTGACGCTCTTATAGGCTTTAGATCCGAAAAACTTGAAGCTTACGGCGGCATAATGAGAAGCAAAGGCGGAGTCGGAATAGGATATTCTCCTTTAGATAAAATTTATTCAGGCTACAGAAAGCTTTACTTTAACGTTGACGCCATATTCCGCACCGAAACGCCTGCGAATGATGATAAAAACGCTGACACTCCTAACATTATCATAGGCGCAAGACTCGGAATTTTCCATTGGTGCTATGCGGGAGTACAGGTTGAAGATACTCTTACAAAAACAAGTTTTATGCCTTATATAAAAATTAAAATTACAGACCAGGATCTTGCTTCGATGTTCGGAGTTGCAAGCATCGCCGCAACAGGTTCAAAATAATCTATGAAAAATAAAAAAATCAAAACTGTTTTTGTCTGCCAAAACTGCGGTTATGAATCTCCGAAATGGCTCGGCAAATGCCCCGGTTGTGCTAACTGGAATACATTTGTCGAAGAAAAAGAATCTCTTAACGCACAATCTAATTCTCAAAGCATGAGACAGTTGACGGGTTTTTCATCGGGCACATTTGCTCTTAATGACGTTTCCGTAAAAAGTTTCGAAAGGATATCAACAGGGATTAAGGAATTCGACAACATGATAGGAGGAGGAATCGTTCCGGGATCTCTTATCCTGTTGGGAGGAGCGCCCGGTATAGGCAAGTCCACGCTTATGCTTCAAATTTCAAGCGCCGTTGCAAAAAACGGAACGGTCTTATATATTTCAGGAGAAGAATCTTTATCACAGGTAAAATCAAGAGCCGAAAGATTAAACGTATCAAAAGACAATATTTTCCTTGCATCTGAAACAAATCTTGAAAACATTATAGAATCTGTAAATAAAATTGAGCCGAAATTTCTGGTAATAGATTCGATTCAAACCACATATCATCCTGAATTTACAAGCGCTCCCGGATCGGTCGGACAAATAAGAGAATGTTCGGCGGAATTGTTAAGAATAGCAAAATCAAAACATATAACCGTGTTTTTGCTAGGACATGTGACAAAAGACGGCGATTTGGCGGGTCCGAGAATTCTTGAACATATAGTCGATACCGTTCTATATTTCGAAAATGAAAAACAGCAGATTTACCGCATACTGCGCGCATATAAAAACAGATTCGGACCTACAAGCGAAATCGGAATATTTGAAATGAAAGGCGACGGTTTAAGCGAAGTTAAAAATCCGTCTCTCATATTTATCGGTGAACGCTCCAATAACGTCGCGGGCACTATTATTACCGCGTCAATAGAAGGTACCAGACCGATTCTATTAGAAATCCAATCTCTTATCGCAAGAACAAACTTCGGTTTCCCGAGAAGAATGGTTTCGGGTTACGACTTAAACAGAATTACAATAATAATAGCCGTTCTTGAAAAAAGAATAGGGATACCTCTTGAGAATCAGGATGTTTTCATAAACATCGCCGGAGGCATAAAAGTTAAAGAAACAGCGGCTGACCTTGCAATAGCATGCGCTATAGCGTCGGCAAACAGCAGTTTCATATGTCCGAAAAAAACTATCGTTTTCGGAGAAGTCGGACTTACGGGAGAAGTCAGAGCGGTATCCCAAATCAGAGAAAGACTCGCCGAATCCGAAAAACTCGGATTCACTAAAGCAATTATTCCGAAAGCAAACTTGAAATCTTTAAACTATAAAAGCAAAATGGAAATTTCGGGAGTCGACAACGTCAGTTCGGCAATAGCTTCAATAAAACAATAAAAACTTAACACAATGAAAAGAATATTATTTATTTCAGATAAAAGATTTTATCTTGCATGCTTTATCGTATTATTACTCATTGCTTTATTTAATGCGGCAAATTTTATCGGAATATGGTCTGACGGAGTTTATTGGTTATGCGAATTTTTTGACCCGCATATACACCTAGACCACGGAAGACTTTTCACTCATATTATTTTACATATTCCTGATTTTATTTTTAAATTTTTTACGGTTATAAACATAAAGTTATTAATTTTTACACACGGATTATGGGCGTACTTAGGCATTATTTTGTGCATGGCTGCAATATATAAGGTTCTGCCGGAGGAAAAGAAAAAATGGTTTTGTTTCCCTCTTATTTCATATCTTATATGCATGATTTTCAGTTCTTATTATATTTTTAACGATTCTCATTTATCCGCAGGACTTTTCTGGATTATTTTTTCAGTATATTTTTTTAACGATTTTACAAAAATATCCGATATTGATTCGATATTTCTTTTAACCGCATGCTTTATTTCCATAAGAAGTTACCAATCAATTTTGTTTTTTTCGCCGCTATTGCTTTCCATAGGAATAACAAAATTTATTAAAACTAAAAAAAATATTCCTTACAGGACAAAATACGCTTTATCAGTAAGCTTTGTTTTTTTAACCGCAGCTTTTTTATACGGATTTTATTATACGGTTAACCCGACTCAATATATTCTCGGGGAATATCTGGCAAGTTTTAATGCTTTGGGAGCCAAGCATTTTGTATTTTTCATCTGTCTGTTATTATTAACTTTAATAAACAAAAACATTTATGCCGAATTTACGGTTTTTTGTCTTTTTGCGTATGCTCTCTTCACATTTATCGTAAACAGCGATTTAACTATAATTTATGCAAATAATATGAGAATACTAAATTTAATTATTCCTTTTTTATCCGTATTATTTCTCATGTATTTAAAAATTTCAACAATAAAAATTAATTTTGAAAAATATAAAGCCGTTATTGTTTTGCTTTTAACAGTTTTTGCAGTTAACAGTTTTTTATTCAGTACAAAAATAAATTTTTATTTTAGGAATATGGCTGATTATTTAAAAACTGCGGCAACCCTGTCAAAAACATCGGATTTTTCGGCTTATTTGCCTGAAAAATATAAATTTATGGCCAAAATTGATAAAAATTCTCTTTTTGAACAATCAATTATCGTACAAATTTTGTACAATAATACAGATATCATTAACAGCGTAATTTTGTCTGATGAATCTTCTTTGGAAAATTACAGAATAAACAGATACGAAAATATTATTAAAAAATTAAATATAAATTCAAATATTAATTTACGTTAAGGAGAAAAAGAAATGATAAGGTTTTCAACAGCCGGTGAATCGCACGGTCAAGGCATAATTGCAATTCTTGAAGGAATTCCTGCAGGACTCAATATAAATTCGGAAGATATTGACGTTGATCTGGCCAGAAGACAAAAAGGTTACGGAAGAGGACAAAGAATGAAAATAGAGACGGATCAGGTAACAATTTTGTCCGGAGTAAGGTTTGCCAGAACGCTCGGCTCGCCGATAACTCTTTATGTAAGCAACAAAGACTGGCAAAACTGGAAATCTCTGATGTCTCCTACAGGAGTAGATTTTGATGATAAACATCTCCATAAACCCAGACCGGGACATGCGGACCTTGCAGGCCTTATGAAATACGGCGTGCACGATTTCAGAGATATACTTGAAAGAGCATCCGCAAGAGAAACCGCCGCAAGAGTCGCCGTAGGAGCAGTCTGCCGCGAACTGCTTAAAGAATTCGGAATCAATATTTATTCTTATGTAGAAAAGATAGGCGGCATATCCGCAAAAATTTCTTCAGTTCCTAAAAATGAATTACGCCATAAAGCGGAAATGTCATTTGTAAGATGTCCTGATCCCCTGGCTACAAAAAAGATGATACAGCTGATAAAAAAATCGTCCTCAGAAGGAGATACTTTAGGCGGAAAATTTAAAGTAATCGTTGAAAATCTTCCGGTAGGGCTCGGAAGCCATACTCAGTGGGATTCTAAATTGGACGGACGAATCGCACAAAGTTTAATATCTATACAGGCTATAAAAGCCGTAGAATTCGGTCTGGGAACAAAGTTCGGAGAAATTTCGGGTTCCGACGCCCACGATGAAATTTATTACTCGGTCAAAAAAGGTTTTTACAGAAACACTAACAGAGCCGGAGGCATGGAAGGCGGAATCAGCAACGGCGAAAACATAGACGTTACCTGCACTATGAAACCTATTCCTTCTCTTTCAAAACCGTTAAAATCCGTTAACGTTCATACTAAAAAATTTGAAAAAGCCGAAGCTATAAGAAGCGATGTCTGCGCAGTGCCTGCAGCAGGAATCGTTGCGGAAGCCGCAGTGGCTTTTGAAATCGCAAAAGCTATGAAAGAAAAATTCGGCGGAGATTGTATGGATGATATGAAGAGCAGTTATAAAGCTTATATTTCAAGAATACGGGTAATATAATGAAAAACCTTGTTTTAACGGGTTTCATGGGGACAGGAAAAACGACTGTCGGCAAACTGCTTGCAAAAAGTCTCAACAGACCGTTTTTTGATACGGATGAAATGATTGAAAAACAAACAGACTCTTCAATTCCGGAAATATTTAAAAAAGCGGGAGAAAAAGCTTTCAGACAATATGAATCCCAGATTGTGATGATGTTGTCCAATCTTGACAATTCGGTAATTTCATGCGGCGGCGGCGCAGTATTAAACAGAGACAACCTTTCTTCTCTGCGCAAAAACGGGATTATAATAAATCTTTACGCTTCGGCCCAGCATATACTGAACAGAATAGGAGAAGATGACAACAGACCCATCATAAAAAAAATGCTGCGCCCGTTTGACGAAGTTAAAAAGTTATTGATGCAGAGGAAAGCTTCTTACGACAACTGCGATTTTGCAGTCAATACCGAAGGTCTTACTCCGGAGCAGGTGCGTGACAAAATACTGTCGCAAAATTTAATTAAAGAAATGTTCGACACCGGAGAAATAAAATGAATTTAAAAAAAGCATTTGTTATTTTTTTCTTTCTTTTCTGTTTTGCCGCATTTGTCTCGGCGGAAGAAACAGATATTATTGAAAGAAATAATTACACGATACATATAAAGCAATACGACAAACAATATCCCGTAGCCGCTTATATAGTTTATCAAAACAATATTCCTCTTCTTGACGAGATTAAAAAAACTTTAAGAAAAGAACTTATTGCAATGTCAAAAAAACAAGGCGCGCAAAACAATGTAATAGCTTCTGCATGGTTTGATAATAACATGACGGGTAAACTTGAAAAAATTAAACTGTCAAAAAATTACAGTTCTTTAGTATGGGTTTGCGGCAAAGAAAGAACAATAATGCCGTTCAATGACTATATAAATTATCTGAAAAAAAAGAAAAAGAAAGAAAAAGAAGATTCAGAAAATATAAAAAAATAACAAAGACAAAATAAAAAATTACTTGCATTTTTTTTAAAATTGATTTATTATATTAACGTGATATTTTGAAAATTTCTTCTCCGTTCATATTTGGAGTTGCTTTAAAAAAATGTCTCTTAAAGAGACAAAAGGAGCGTACACATGCCTTGTGGATGCAAAGCAAAGTCAGCGAAGAAAGTCGTAAAAAAAGCTGTCAAGAAAGTTGCAAAAAAAGCTGTTAAAAAAACAGTTAAGAAAGTCGTAAAAAAAGCTGTTAAAAAAACAGCCAAGAAAGCCGTAAAAAAAGCTGTTAAGAAAGTCGCTGCAAAGAAGAAACCAGCCAAGAAAAAATAACATCATGATTATATAAAAAAGCCTCTCTTTTTAAGAGAGGCTTTTTTATTTTGCATTATGATTAATTTATCAGTTCACCTTCGCTCGTATTTCTCATGCCTTTAGAAAACAAATAAACAAAAGGAACAAAAAGCAAAGCAAGCGCAAGCGCAAAACTTAAACCGCCGACGACGGCTATAGCCATAGGCTGGTTGGTAGTAGCCCCCTGTCCTAAACCTAATGCCAGAGGAACAAGTCCTACTATTGTTGTTAAAGTCGTCATTGCTATAGGCCTTAAATGTTCTACCGTCGTTGAAACCACCATTTGTTTTAAAAGCGCCATATCCCTGTATTTATCCGGATCGCGCAAATAATACATATTATATCTGTCAACAAGCAGAATAGAAATATTAACAACGTTTCCTACCAACATTATTATACCGAGCATTGATATGGAGTTAATAGACTGCCCCGTTATAAAAAGAGTAAATAAAGCTCCGACGATACCAAGAGGCACTGCCGTCATAACTATTATAGGCTGAAATAAAGATTCGAATTCTGAAGCGAGAATCATAAATATTATTATAATACCGAGAATCATCGCAAAAGAAACCTGAGACAAAGCCTCTTTCATAGCCAGCATTTCTCCGGTAACAATTGCGCTGACGTCGGAATTATTATAAACATCATCAAGCAAAACCTGTAATTCTCCGACGGCTTTTGTAAAATTTCCTTTGACATTTGCCGTAACCAGATAGGTTCTTTCTCCTTCGACTCTTTTTATCGCAGGAAGGCTTTTTACAAAACTTGCCTGTGCAATCTGTTTTAACTGTATCGTCATTCCCCATGAAGAATATGCGGTCATCTCCATAACTTTATCGAGAGAATCTCTGTCTTCCGGTTTCATCCTGACTCTTATATCCATTTCATCATCCGGCAGTTTCAATTTTGTGGCGACAAAACCTTTAATACCGGCAAGCGTCATTGCGGCAATATCCTGAGTTGAAAGCCCGAATAAAGAAGCTCTTGACCTGTCTATAGTAAGCCTCAGTTCCGGAACTTCGTCGGACGGATCTATTTTAATGCCGTAAAATTCCGGCATTGATTCCATATTCGATTTCAGCCTGTCGGCATATTCCCTCAATTTCTGAAGGTCCTTTCCTTTCAGCTCAACAGTCACTCCGGAATTCGATCCTATGCCTGATCCGAAAAGCCCCTGCTGCGTTATAAATTCCGCTTCAAGATCTTTTATATTCCATTTTTTTATTTCATCGCTCAGTTCCGTAACTATTTCATTTGTGGATCTTCCTTTAGGCATAAGATTTGTAATAATTCTTGCCTGATAAACTCCCAAAGTTTCTATTGACCCGGAACCGATTTCTTCTCCGGTTGATCCGACGCTTGTCGAGATATCCGAAACTTCATCATATTTCGATATCGCTTTTTCTATTTTTTTTATAACGCCGTTTGTTACTTCAAGAGGAGTATCCGGATGCAGAGACACATTCAGCACAAATCTTCTTTCATCGGTTTTAGGCATAAATTCTTTAGGCATTAAGAATACCGTTCCTATTCCGATAACGGCATAAATCAAAGTAAATAAAAACATTTTGCCGACTCTGAAATTTAATACGGATTTTAAAATAGGAGTAAAATAAGTATCTATCGCCTTCAAACCAGCCGTTACCGAAATTTTTGAAATATTTGCCTGAAGACAAAGTCTAGGAACAAGAAACATTGCGGCAAAAATAGACGCAAGCATAGAATATGTTATTGTTAAAGCAAGCTGTTTAAAAAGCTGTCCTATCATTCCTGCCACAAAAACAAAAGGAATAAATATTGCGACCGTTGTAAGAGTAGAGCTTAAAATAGGAGGAAGCAAACTCGAAGTTGCCCGATATATCGCCTCTTTTCTGGGCAGATGTTTATTTTTATGAACGGACATTAAAATATTTTCAAGAACCATATTGCCGTTGTCCACAACCATACCTATACCGATTGTAAGTCCTCCCAAAGACATTGAGTTAATTGTTATTCCCTGAAAATACATAATACTCAAAGTAACGCATAAGCTTATAGGAATTGCTGTATTGATAATTGTCGAGCCTACAAAACTTTTCATAAAGAAATACAACAATATTAAAGACAGAAGAGCTCCTTGTATGCCGGAAGCGTAAATATTATCAAGGGATTGCTTAATAAAAATAGACTGGTCGTAAGTTATTTCTATTTCGACGTCTTTAGGAATTTTATCATGCAATTCTTTTAGTTTTTCTTTTACAAGTTTGGACATATTGATAAGATTTGCGCCGGACTGCGGGAAAACGCTTATTGAAACGTTTTCTCTTGAATTGTATCTCGAAAAACCTTTTCTGTCTTTTAATGATTCCTGAACATCAGCCACGTCTCTCATAAAAACTATTTTATCTCCGGTTTCTCCTTCATAACTCCTGTCTTTTCTGTATCTCTGCTCCTGTTGATCCTGCGTCTGTTTTCCGAAAGACAATGAAGCAATATCTTCTAAATTTTGAAATTCTCCGACGGTTTTTACTATATATTCATGCTTTTCTTCTTTAATCGTACCGGCGGGATATGTTATGTTCGCCGTTTGAAGAGAAGTTATAATGTCCGTAATTGCGACCTGGTTTGCCAACAGTCTTCCTTTGTCTATCTCTACAAGGATTTCTCTCTGTTCTCCTCCTCTTATCGCAACTTTTGCTACTCCCTCAAGTCTTTCAAGTTCATCTTTAATATTTTTCTTTACAAATGTTCTGAGATCAGCCATTCTATCCGGAGACGATTCTGCTTCATCTTTATAATTTACTGATAAAATCATCGCTTCCACTTGCATAGGATTATATTTTAAAACTATAGGATCCAAAGAATCTTTTGGGAGAGATTCTTTTATAAGATCTATTTTTTCTCTTATATCCATGGATGCAAAATCCATATTTGTTCCCCAGACAAATTCGCATGAAACGATGGAAACGCCTTCTTTTGAAATAGAAGAGACTCTCTTTATTTTTTTGACGGTGCCCGCAGTTTCTTCTATTATTTTGCTTATTAATTTTTCGGCTTCTTCAGGTCCGGCTCCTTCATATTTTGTAACAATTGTAATCTGAGGATATTCCATTGAAGGGAATAATTCCTGCGGGATTCTCGTCCATGAAATAACGCCCATAAGAATTACTGCAAGAAATATCATTATAGTCGTAACCGGTCTGTCTACGGGAAGTCTTAATAAACTCATAATTTTTCTCTCATATATTATTTATATTATTATATTCTTTTCTTTTAAATTTATTCAAAATTTTTACAATTAAATTAAACAGGAAGATAATCCGTAATTTTTTTAAAAACATATAAAAACTCTGTTTGGGCTTTTCAAGCACATAATACGCAGTCGGAATAATTAACATCGTAAGCATTGTGCCTGATATTGTTCCGAACAAAACCGTCAGCCCCAAAGACCTCCACATTGACGCCGATTCGTCTCTGCTGAGAACCATAGGCAAAAGTCCGAGAGTTTTCATTAAAAGCGTTATAAGCTCAGGTCTAAGTCTTTCCTTGCAAGATTCAAAAATAACCCTTAACAGATTTGTTCTGCCGACTCTTCTTATGTTAATTTTATCAACAATAATAATTGAGCTGTAAACAATTGAACCGAATAAAATCATCATGCCTATCCAAACGCCGAGGCTGATCGGTTTTTTAAACGCCCATAATGAAAAAGATACTCCTATTATACTGAGCGGCAGAGCAAACATGATAAGAGCCGGCTGCATATAAGATTCAAAAATCGACGCCAAAACAAAAAATATCAATATAACCGTAAGAGCTATGGCAAGCATAAACTGGCTTTTATTTTTTACGGTCTTTTCATAATCGCCTGAAATATTAAACGAATAATCCTGAGGAAACGGAACGCTTTTTAACGCCGTTTTTATTTTTTCGGCGGCTGTCGTAAGCCCGAGTTTTGCTCTGTTTGCGCTTATTTGTATAAATCTTTTTTTGTTTTTATGCCAAATTTCCTGATTTGACTTTACTCTGTTCATATCTGTAACCTGACCAACGTAAACAATATCATGCCTTGGATTTACTATCCCCAGGAAAGGAAGTTCTTCGACATTTTTAATGCTGTCGGGATAAAGACGGCATATAGTTTCTATTTGTTTCCCTTCAGTTCTGTACTGAGTGGCTATAAGACCTCTGATTTGGCAATGAAGCGTATTGCTGAAATAGTATGTTGTAAGTCCGAAAATGGCAAGTCTGTCATAATTAACCGTAAGAATAACTTCAGGTTCGTCTTCTCTCATTCTGATTTTAACGTCAGTCAGCCCTTTTATCTGCTGCAGTTTGCCTGACGCCGAAAAAGCAAGCTGTTTCAGAGTGTCATAATTCTGCCCGTAAAAATCAACATATATTTCTTTAGAAGCGGCGCTCTGGGAATCCTGAAAATAAACAAACGCCGGAGAAAACTCCCCGAACCGCTTTCGGAATTCTTCCTTAAATTCTTCAGGTTTATCGTAAACCGTAACTTCTATAAAAGTATGAAGTTTCTCGACTTTTGAAGATACTCTTTCCACTTTATCTCTGTATCCTATTAAAGCCGTTTCCATCCTTTTTACTATTTCATTCGACACTTCAATTCTTGTAGCCGGAGGGAATTGTATTCCTATACGAAAAGTATTGACGCTTCCAGGATCCATAAATTCCGAATCTCTTGTAGACAAAACTTTTATAGCCATGAAAAATATAAGCAAAGTTAGAAGCCATACCCATGTTTGTCTTCTAAAACAAAACTTCAGCATCCTTCCGTAATAATGCCTTATTTTCATATACCACTTTTGAAAATCAAGCTCGAATTTATTCTGCCATCTATAAATCTGCGGAGGGATGAAAATCATGGTTGACACCAAAGACGCAAGCAAAGCGAACGTAATCGTAAGAGCAAACGGGATATACATCTGTCTTACTTCAGGTTCCAAAAATACAAGCGGAAGAAAAACTATAACCGTAGTTACGGTTGAAGCAAATATAGGCTGCCATAATTCTTTTGTTCCTTCGATGACAAGCTGAAATTTATCTTTGTATGTTTTTCTGTGATGGTGAAAAGAAATATTTTCAATTACAACAATTGAGTTGTCCATAACGTTAGCCATACCCATGGCAAGACCGCTTAAAGTCATAATATTAAAAGTCTGGTTTGTAAAATACATAAGCAAAACGGATATGCAAAGGCTTAACGGCATAGTTGTCGCTACGATAAAAACACTTCTGATATTTTTCATAAACAGAAAAAGTATGCTGGCAAGAAGAATTCCGCCGACAATCAACGCTTCAATTAAAGAACCTATCGCCTTTGTAATAAATTCGGCGTCATTTTTGACAACCGTAATAACTATATCCGGATCAACGGTCGTTTTTAATTTCTCGATTATTTTAAGGGCTTCACCGGCGACTTTTATTGTATTTGCGCTGGATTCTTTCTGAATGTATATTGAAACTACAGGCTGGACATTTAATCTTGCAAAAGAAGTGGCTTCATAAAAAGAATCTCTTATCGTTGCGATATCTCCGATTCTGACTATTGATCCGGAAGGAGTAATTGCTATCGCCGTGTTTTCTATCTCATCAATACTGTTATATTCTCCTGTCGCCCTGATTACGAAATTCTGGTTATACTGGTTAATTTCGCCCGCCGATATTGAAAGATTCGCCAAATTGATTTTCTGGACAACTTCAAGTATCGAAAGTTTATACCCCAGAAGTTTTGCATTATCCATTTCTATTAAAAATTTTCTTTCGCGTCCGCCGCCGAACTCCAAATTCGCAACGCCCGACACTCTTAAAATTTTTTCTTTTATCTGCTCTTCCGCAATTTCTCTTAACTCCTCCGGAGTTTTTTCGGTTGAACTGAGAGACAAGATTATAATCGGACTGTCTGACTGCTCAAACTTTGCAATAATAGGTTTCTCCGTTTCCTTAGGAAGCAGATGTTTTACCATAGCAAGTTTTTCTCTGATGTCAATAACTACAAAATCCACATCTACATTATGATGAAACGTCATCATAATGTTTGATTCGGATTCTTTTGAAGATGAAATGATTTCTTTTAAACCGTTTAGTTCCGAAAAAACTTCTTCGAGAGGTCTTGTAACATATTTCTCAACCTCGCTTGCGGCGACTCCGCCTCTGAGTCTTGTAATAACGCTGACAAGACCTGATTCTGAACTCGGATTCAGCTCTACCGGAATTTTCAATGTCGTTATAACAGAAAACATCAGTATTGCAATAACAATCATTAGCGTTGTTATTGGCTTTTTTATTCCGAATTCTATCATATAAAAATATTCCTTATATTATGACAATATAAGCGGGATGTTGATATTTTTTATTTTTGGGTATCCGCTACTTTATCTTCTATAGCTTCCAAAAATTTAACTTTCATTCCGTCAGAAAGCTGTCCCTGTGTTTCAGTAACAACAAGCTCTCCTATCTGAATTCCGCTGTCTATAACCGTCTTATCGGTAAGTTTTTCACCCAGCTGGCAGGGTCTCATCATAATAACGCCTTCGCCCGGCGTTTTATAATCAGGAGTTACTACAGGAACCAAAAAAGCATTATCGTTAAGAGAAACTATACTGTCTGAAGGAACAAGCAAAACATCTTTAAGTTCCTTCAATAAAATTACGCCTCTGCCGAACATTCCGGACCTCAAAAGTCCTTCGTCGTTTTCAACGCTTACTTTTATAGTTGACGTTCTGGTTCTTTCTTTTACCATAGGAGCAATTTCAGTAAGTTTGCCGGAAAAAGTTCTGCCCTGATAAGAATCACAGTTAATTGTGACAGGCTGTCCTATAACAAGTTTATGAACGTCTTTTTCAGGTATATCAACTTCAAAATTTGTACCCTGGTCGCTTATAAATTTAGCAACAACGTCCTGAGGAGTAATATAATCTCCCGGTTTTATTATTATCTGGGCAAGAATGCCGTCGCTTGGAGCGACAAGATTGGTTTTTGCCAAATTTGACTGCGATAACTCAACTTCCGACAACGCCGCCTTAACTTTTGACTGCGCGGATTCTATTTCATATTTTGCTTCATACAGTTTGCTTTCGGAAAGAGCTTTCATATTGTAAAGCTCTTCATAAACTTTATACCTTTCTCTTGCGGAATTATAAGCCGATAATTCGCTTTTATATTTGCTTTTCGCGTAATCCGCTTTTGTCAAAGCGTCTTTAGGATCCAGAGAACAAATAACATCGCCCTGTTTAATCTTTGATCCTTCGCTGTAATTATATGACGCAAGCTGTCCGTCAAGTTCGAATCTCATTTCATTTTCTACAGCGCCTTTTATCGTACCCATTACCGTATATGTATCGGTATAATCCTGTCTGACGGCTTTTTTAACTTTAACCGTTATCATATCCTGCTTTTCTTCGACAACCTTTTCTTTTGCAAAATGAACAAAATAAATAATAAGACCTATTATTACGGCGCATATTGAAAGAGCCGCAATGATAAGATATTTTTTCAAATCCGGATATCTCAAAGACATATGATTGTATTTATACATTACAATTTCTAAAAATTTATAATATAAATGCTTAAAATTCAATGTTGTACCCCCAATTAAAAAGTATTTATCTTAAATTCATTAACGTCAGCCTTTCCAGCTCAACCACTGACGCATGATTAGTATAAGCAGCTCTGGTATAAGACGCTATTGCTTCGGCATATTTCCAAGATTCTTCCATCAATTCAACTGTTTGTATTTCGTATAAGTCATTCCTTCTTTTCATAAAAGCAAGTTTTCTTTCTTTAAGGCTTATTTCTTTTCTGAGCGTTTTTGCTTCATTCAATGATATAAGATATTCGTTATAGGCTTTTTCAACCGACAATCTTGTGTCCCTTAAAAGATCTATTAATTCGGCATTTACCTGTTTTAAAGCGACTTTACTTTCTTTTGCATCAATAAAATACTGCAAATCGTCTAAAAGCGCAAGCTGTATGTCAACAGTTGTAGTCTCAACCCTTTTGCTGGCGTCAACTATTTCCGTAGGGTCAGTCCTGTCAGAAGTGTAAGACGCAGAAAGAGAATTGCCCCATAAGCTCCATGAAAGTTTCGCGGCGACGCTCCATGACGTCGTAAGTTCCAAAGGCTCCGTTACAAAAGCTTCTCCGCTTTTACCGTAAAATCCGTCCAAGTAAAGTTTAGGATGGATTTTCGCCCTGTTAATTTTTATTTTTGCATCCGACATGCTCATCTGCAATTTTGCAATCTGAACATCAAGATTGTTAGTTTGTATAAAACCTATGCAGTCCTGAAGAGTAAATGATATTTCCGGGACATCCGTAGGAAGTTCATCAGAAACAGTAGCCGGTATTTCTTCAAGAGTATTTACTCCGACGGCTTCTATTAATTTTTTTGTGGAATATTCTAAATTAATTCTGGAAGAGTTTAAAAGATTTTCAACTTTATCCCTAAAATTTTGCGACTCGGCCAAATCAAGTTCGGATATGGCTTTCGCTTTATATTCAACTCTTGTTTTATCAAATAATGCCTCTATTTTTTCAAAAGCCTTGCTTAAAGCGAGATATTCGACTTTTAAAGTCAGATATTCATAATACGCAAGTTTTACCTTTGCATACAATTCTTCTTTTGCCTTGGTATAATTAAGTTTTGCGGCATCCATCATCAGCTGATTATAAGTTAAAGTGGCCTTTGTCCCGCCGCCTTCGTACAACCCCTGGACAGCCCTTACGCCTATTTCTTCAGAATTATACTCTTCCTTATTATAGCCAACATCCTTTATTAAGGCCGTTTTACCTTTTGAAGACTGTCTCTGTAAAGTGATTTGCGGGAAAAACGAACGAATCGCATTTGTTACTCTTATTTGAGCAAGTTCTATTTGTTCGGCGGCAACTGTTACTTTCATATCTCTCGCCTGAGCAAGCTTTAAACATTCGTCAAGGAAATGATCCATAGCCGCAAAAGACGGAACTGACAAAAAAAGCATACATAATGAGGTAAAAAAAGATATGTATTTTCTGTTCACAAAGAGTCCTTGTCAATCTCGAGATATAATAAGGAAGTATATAAGAAATTTTGTATTTTGTCAATAAAAATCAATCATTTTTACATATATAACAACATTTACCGCTTTTCTTTATTTTTTTGTACGGCAATCACTATTATAAATACCGCTATCAGTAATATCACCAAAGGATAAACGTAATGTTTAACATTACAAATAATATAACTTGCATAATCTTTGCCGCACAGATAAAAACCGCCGGCCATCATAATCCATGAAAGGACATAAACAGCCGCCGATAAAAAATAATATATCTTTTTACCGGTTTTTTTACCGTAATAGCCCAGCCATACCATTCCAAACCAGCCGAGAGGAATATTTATGACCAGCAAAACGATACCTGCAATCATTTCAAACGTCATTATCTTTTTCTGTGAGCAAGTATTTCATCCAAACATGCAATATTTTTTTTGATTCTTGCAAGAAGTTTTTCGTATTCGGATAAATTGGGGTTATATTTTAACAGCAATTCCAAACCGCAGACTATATCTTTTCTGATATCGCCGGTAGATTTCTTAATTTTTGGAATTGTGTTTAAAACGCACAAATTTCTCGCCGATGAAGGTTTAAGCAATATCAAATCCAGCTCTATTCTTTTGGAAATAAATTCAAGTATCTGAATTTCATCTTTGATATATTCTTCATTTTTCAGGGTCGCGACCAAATCTTCAATTCCAAAATACAGAGTAGGCTCGAAATCAATTTCTATAATTTTTTCCATTGATTTAACGATTTCTTTGAACTCTTTTACCATGCGGTTTCTGTATTCGGCAGCTCTTCCTTCAAAGTTTTTAGGGTAAACATATGCTATGAGTTCGCTTTTTATATCCTGATAAACAAAAAAATGCTCCCAATAAAAAACCTGCTTACAACTCGGGCAAGAAACAAGATTAAATCCGCCCAGCGTAATAAGGTCTTTTACTTCCGGATTATCGGAAACATTTACTGCTTTCCATAATTCAGCTTCAAATGTTTCTCCGCAATCGCATGTAATTTCACAACTTGTCAATACAGACATATAAGAATATTATCACTTTGGTATATTTTTTTCAATATTTTTAATAGACCGGCAAACAAAATACCGCAAAAAAATTATTTAAATAAAAAACAAAAACTGCCCGTTATGATTAAGAAAAAATTCCGTAATTACATAATGAACAGTTTTTGTTTAATTATACTAAAGGCAAACGATAAATATTTTTTTCCGTGAATTTAATAATATTGCCCATCATGGCAACGGCTTTCTCAGGGAATTTGCCTACCGCCGTTTCAGCCGAAAGCATAACAAAATCGCTGCCGTCTATTATCGCGTTTGCGACATCGCTTACTTCCGCTCTTGTCGGTATAGGAGCTTCCACCATACTCTCAAGCATTTGCGTAGCCGTTATAACAAATTTATTTCTTACGCGGCACTTTTTTATGATATATTTTTGAACTACGGGAACAGTCCAAAGAGGAATAGAAATACCCATATCGCCTCTGGCAACCATTATACCGTCGCAAACATCAAGAATTGAAGCTATATTGTCTATTCCTTCCCTGTCTTCAATTTTTGCAACCAGCTTGCATGTCGGATGCTCTTTGGCTACCGTTTTCTTTAAAAATTTCATATCGGATTTATTTCTGACAAAAGAATTTGCTATATATTCCAGCTTGTTTTTTATGGCAAATTCTATATGAGCTTTGTCATGGTCTTCTATCTCCGGAAAATGCAGTTTAGCATCAGGTATATTAACGCCTTTATGCTCTTTCAAACGATAATCCATGCCTACCGTTGTAACTACGGAATCTTTTGCGACGGAAACAACAACAAGTTTCAAATTACCGTCATCAATAAAAATTGAAAGACCCTTTTTCAAATCGGATACAGGCCCCGAATAATCTATGGAAACCGTTTTATTGTCGCCTATGATTTTTTTATTCGTAAGCACAAGCTTCTGATCTTTTTTCAATTCGATAGGTTTCCCGTTTTTTAACTTGCCTATTCTGATTCTGTGTCCTTCCAAATCTCCAAGAATCTTAATATTTCTTTTATATTTTTTATTCACGTTTCTTATCAAAGCAATATCTTGTTCATATTGTTCAAATGTTCCGTGAGAAAAATTAAGTCTTGCTACAGTCATTCCGCTATCGGAAAGACTTTTTATAATTTTTTCCGACCTTGTTGAAGGTCCCATCGTACAAATAATTCCAGTTTTAGCCAAAACACAACTCCTATTAAATATTTACTTTAGGTAAATCTTCTAAAGCTTTTTCTACTTCTTTTTGCGAATAATTACAATCTTGTATTTCTCCGGAAAGATATTGTTCGTAAGCAGATAAATCAAAATGACCGTGACCGGATAAATTAAATAATATCGTTTTTGAAACGCCTTCTTCTTTTGCTTTTAAAGCTTCATTTATCGCTGTTCTGATAGCATGAGCAGACTCTGGAGCCGGCAAAATACCTTCACATTTTGTGAATGTTACTGCAGCTTCAAAAACTTCTTTCTGTCCTACTACGACGGATTCCGCAAGTTTATGTTTTACAATTGAGGAAACCAACGGAGAAGCTCCGTGGTACCTTAATCCGCCGGCATGTATTCCGCTAGGCATAAAAGTATGTCCCAATGTATACATCTTAAACGCCGGAGTAAACCCTGAATTGTCGCCGTAATCATAAGCATACACGCCTTTTGAAAGTTTAGGACATGCGGACGGTTCAACGGCTATAGCTCTTAAATCAGGATGTTTTCCGTGTATTTTGTCCATTATAAAAGGAAACGCCATACCTGAAAAATTAGAACCGCCGCCTAAGCATGCGATAACCACATCAGGATATTCGTCAACCATTTCCATCTGCTTTTTTGCTTCAAGACCTATAATTGTCTGATGTAAAGCGACATGATTTAAAACGCTTCCCAAAGAATATTTTGCATTTTCATGATTTAACACGTCTTCTATTGCTTCGGAAATTGCTATGCCTAAAGAACCTTTGCAGTCAGGATCTGTTGCAAGAACTTTTCTTCCCACTTCCGTTTGAGTGGAAGGACTTGCAAAAACATTAGCTCCATAAACATGCATAAGCGATTTTCTGTAAGGTTTCTGTTCAAAAGAAACTCTTACCATATATATAACGCATTCTATGCCGAACATTTGGCAAGCCATGGCCAAAGCAGAACCCCATTGTCCTGCGCCAGTTTCGGTTGCAATTCTGGTAGTACCGGCTTTCTTGTTATAATACGCCTGCGCGATTGCAGAATTTGATTTATGACTTCCTGAAGGACTAACGCCTTCATTTTTAAAATATATTTTAGCGGGAGTATCAAGAAATTTTTCAAGATTTCTCGCTCTTATAAGAGGAGAAGGCCTCCAAATTTTATAAATATCCCTTACTTCTTCGGGAATATCTATCCATCTTTCACAGCTTACTTCCTGTTCAACTATTTCTTCCGGAAATATTGCGCACAAATCTTCTTTTGTAGCAATCTTGCCTGTTCTCGTATTAAAAGCAGGCTCAAGCGGCTCCGGCAAATCCGCTTGTATGTTATACCACTGCTTTGGTATATCCTGTTCGCTTAAAATAATTTTCTTGTTATACTTTGACATTATGGACTCTCCTTAAGAGTTTATTGTTTTTCAAAAATGCTGCGATAAAATGCCGAAGGCATGGAAGCGCACCATCGAAACTCTAAGGATTTTTTTAAACCGTATCGGAAATGATTAAAACCATAAATGTATCTCATAAAAAATCTTATTAATTATATATAAAACATTCTTGTTTGTCAAACACGCCGGCCGGAACAGTTTGCACAAAAAGGCTCAATTATATATAATAATAAAATAAACTAATTCAGCGAATACATCTAGTTTGTCCCGGATTGGTATTTATCGGTCGGGGAGTTTTTATTTTATAAAGGATTTTTAGAATATGGCAAAGAGAAACAATGTAAGAAATGTAGCTATTATAGCGCATGTAGACCACGGAAAAACGACAATAATTGATTCAATGTTAAAACTCGGAGGACAATTTACCGTCAAGCAAAATGAAGTTCAGGATATGGTGCTTGATTCAAACCCTTTGGAACGTGAGAGGGGAATAACTATTTTGGCAAAATGCACATCGATATTATACAAAGACTGCACGATAAATATAGTCGATACTCCAGGACATGCGGATTTCGGAAGCGAAGTGGAAAGAGTTTTAAAAATGGTAGACGGCGCAATCTTAATGGTTGACGCCGTTGACGGTCCTATGCCGCAGACAAGATTTGTTTTACGAAAAGCTTTGTCTCTCGGACTGAGGCCTATAGTCGTTATCAATAAAATGGACAGAGCTCACGCTGATCCAAGCACCGTAATAGACAATGTCTTTGAACTTTTTATGAAATTGGGAGCAACGGACGAACAGCTTGACTTTCCCATAATGTATGCATCCGGAAGAGAAGGATGGGCAAGCACAAAAATAGATAAAAAAGGAGCCGATATCTCTCCGCTGCTCGACGTCATAATACAACATGTGCCGGCGCCTGACGCAGATTCCGAAAAACCTCTTCAAATGCAGATTACGATGATAGATTACAATAATTTTTTAGGACATGTCGGAATAGGAAGAATTTTAAACGGGACAATAAAAAAAGGCCAGCCTATTCTTCTCGTTAACCAAAATGAGACAAGAAATTCAAAAGCGGTGAAAATAGAAAAATTTTCCGGATTATCTAAAACGGAAGTCGAAGAAGCCTGCGCCGGAGACATTATTTCGATAGCGGGCCTTGAAGGATTAAAAGTCGGAGATACTATATGCCAGACGGAGAACCCTCTGCCTCTGCCTCCTCTTTCCATAGATGAGCCTACAATATCAATGGATTTTTTTGTAAATGACTCTCCTTTTGCAGGCAAAGAAGGCAAATTTCTCACAAGCAGACATTTAAAAGCAAGGCTTGAAAAAGAAGCGCAGACAAACGTCGGACTGAAAGTTGAACAGCTTGAAGGCGAAGGAAGATTTAAAGTTTCGGGCAGAGGAGAACTGCATCTGACAATACTTATTGAAACTATGAGAAGAGAAGGTTTTGAACTTGCCGTATCGTCGCCTGAAGTTATTTTTAAAGAAGAAAACGGACAGACTCTCGAACCTATGGAATATCTTATACTAGACATAAATTCCGAATGCCAGGGCGAAATTTTTGAACTGATCGGAAAAAGAAGCGCAAGACTTGAAAATATGGTAAGCGAAGGCGAAGATAATTTAAGACTTGAATACGTTGTTCCTTCAAGAGCTTTAATCGGTTTTAAAAACGAATTTTTAACGGCAACTAGAGGCAAAGGAATTATGCACCACAGTTTTTACGGATATTTTCCCAAAGTCGATATTTCGGCGTTAAGGCAAAACGGAGTTT
Source organism: Endomicrobiaceae bacterium (assembly GCA_041672565.1). Classification (GTDB taxonomy): domain Bacteria; phylum Elusimicrobiota; class Endomicrobiia; order Endomicrobiales; family Endomicrobiaceae; genus Praeruminimicrobium. The sequence continues at coordinate 1,731 of JBAYZJ010000003.1, read as the reverse complement.
TTATTGCAATGGCTTTCGGAAAGACCACCGCTTACGCTTTGCATAATCTCCAGATAAGCGGACAAATGTTTGTCGGAGCGGGAACCGAAGTTTACGAAGGAATGATTGTAGGACAGAATTCAAGAGAAAAAGATTTGGTGGTCAATCCGTGCAAACCAAAAAAATTAAGTAATATGAGAAGCAAGAGTTCCGATGAAGCTTTAACTCTTACTCCTCATAGAATAATGAGCCTTGAACAGGCCGTCGAATATATTGCGCCTGACGAGCTTGCCGAAATTACGCCTGTTTCAATCAGGCTGAGAAAGAAAATTTTAAACTATCTTGAAAGAAAAAGATTTTCAAGAAATGAAGCAAATGAAACCGATGAAGAATAACCGCACGCTTTGCCGGCATTATTTTAATTGACTTTTTTATTGATTTTTAATATATTTTTGATAATTGATTATTATATAAGCAGTTTAGATTTTGGGGGATTGCATGAAAAAACCTGATGTAGTTAAACAGGTTGCCGATTGTTCGGGGCTTACGCAGACAAACGCCAATACAGCAATAAAAGCTCTTGTAAAAGTTATACAAGACAATCTTAAAAAGGGTGAAATAGTTTCTCTTTCGGGACTTGGTTCTTTTAGGACAAAAAACAGAAAAGCAAGACAAGGAAGAAATCCTAAGACAGGGACGATTGTTCCGGTGCCTGCCGGTAAAAAAGTTTCTTTTAAACCAACAACAACCTTAAGGAAACTGATACAATAAAACAAAATGATAAAATTAAAACCGTCAATCAAGTTAGATTCTTTGCCTCCTTATTTATTCACAAGAATCAACCATTTAAAACTTGAAGCTTATGCAAAAAAGCTGGATGTTATAGATTTAAGCATGGGGAATCCGGATCTTCCTACTCCTTCACATATAGTAGACTGTTTGTGCGAAACAGTAAAACATCATACAAAAACTCACAGATACCCGCAGGCAAAAGGCATGCCTAAATTCAGAAGAGCGGTTGCTGAATGGATGGGAAGAAGGTTCGGAATCGACCTTGATTACAATTCCGAAATTCTAACTCTTATAGGTTCAAAAGAAGGCATAGCCCATTTATGTATGTCGTATCTTAATCCCGGCGATTATGTTTTGGTATGCGACCCGGCATATCCGGTACATTTCAACGGCGTTATTCTTGCCGGCGGGAAAGTTCATTCCATGCCGCTTTTGGAAGAAAATGATTTTTTGCCTGATTTTTCAAAAATACCGGAAAAGACTGCAAAAAAAGCAAAAATAATGTTATTAAATTATCCTAATAATCCTACCGCCGCATTTGCTTTGGATCCTAATTTTTGGAAAGAAGCCATAAAATTCTGCAAAAAATACAACATTTTGCTTGTTTCGGACAACGCCTATTCGGAAATAACTTTCGGCGACACCGTCTGCTCTTCAATTTTTGAATTTCCGGGAGCAAAAGATGTTGCCTTGGAATTCCATTCTTTTTCAAAAACTTTTAATATGGCAGGATGGAGAGTAGGATGGGTATGCGGATCAAAACAGCTGCTTTATCCTTTGGAAAAATTTAAATCTTTCCTGGATTACGGAGTTCCTACTTTTATACAGCTTGCGGCCGTAGCAGCTCTGAACGGATCGCAGCAATGCGTAAAAGAACAAGCCGCCGTTTATGAAAAAAGAATGAAAAAAATGGTTGACGGATTAAATAAAATAGGATGGAAAACCAGATACACTCTCGGG
>JBAYZJ010000002.1:0-30963 GCA_041672565.1 Endomicrobiaceae bacterium | reverse complement strand
GTAAGTTGAAGTATCTACTTTTATCTTATAAACGTTGCCGTAATCAGACTGCGTTAATTTTGCAGGCGTTACGTTGGCGTCGGCTATCTTCGCAGTAGTTACGCTTCCGTCGGCCAATCCTGAACCTAAAACATATGTCGCCGTTGTCGCATTTACGGCATATGCCGCAGTCGTTGCATTTACCGCATATGCTGACGTGTCCACATTTATTTTATATACGAATGTCGCATCAAAATTACCATCAACCAATTTTTCAGTTTGATTAGGATCTAATATTTTTGCATATGTAGCCGTTGATACAGAAATATCTGCAGAATTTGCCCAACTCTGAACTCCGCTTGCACTTATACCCCATACAAAACTATTTCCTAAAGTATATGTCGCCGTTGAAACAGCGACAGCCGTATCTACGTTTATTTCATATTTAATCGACGGATTGAAATTATCACTAGACAATTTATTTGTAGGATCAAGATTTTTTGCCCATGTAGCCGTTGAAACCTGGATATCAGGATTTGTCCATTTTTGTATTCCGCTTTCATCAATACCCCATACAAAATTACTTCCTGAAGTATATGTCGCCGTTGAAACAGCAACAGCCGTATCAACATTTATTTTATAGATAGATGTTGAATAAAAATTATCATCAACCAATTTTTCAGTTTGATTAGGGTCCAATATTTTTGCATATGTAGACGTTGATGCATAAAAAGCGCTAGGACTTGTAGCAAAAGCAGTTTTATCAGACGTGATTGTATTACCGTCTGCAACAATTTTCACATCAAACTGATATTCATCATCAAAAGTTTTACCATCGGCAAAAAAGGAAGAAATATCTAAATTTTGGTTATACAAACCTTCATCATCCAATGTTCCTGATGCCGTTATTTCAGGCGAAAGATTTATTTTTACGCCGCTTTTATCATATATTGTCAAAGTCATAGAATAGCTTTCACCGCTTAAAGGCTGCCCCGAATCGGTAGTTACTCTTCCTTGAATATTTAACGTCTTCGGAACACTGTCGGCAAACGCCAAAATTGCAAATGATAAAAAGCTTAAAGAGATTAAGGCTCCCCTAATTAAAACATTTAATTTTTTCATTATAGTCTCTCCATAATATTACCTCAAAGGCTTTGCACAATTTACACAAAATCTAAGTTTTTTACCTTTTGGTGCCGTATTAACATAGCCGCAGTTCAAACAAACGACTACCTGCTGCTCTCCGCTTGTATCTTCAGACAATTCCTCTTTTTCTTTAGGTTCTTTATTAACCGCTGTTTTAGAAGCAGTTTTTTGCTTAACGGCAGGCTTTATATTTTTTTCCGCATAAGTTTTTTGCTTTTCAGCAGGAGGCAATGCAGAGGATACAGGCTGCGTTAATGAAGAAGATACAACAGTTTCGGAAGAAACCGCTATCTCAGGCTTATCGGGAATCATAACAATTTCCGTAATATTTTTTCTGCCTGACAATAAATCTATGGTAACAATCTGTTCCAAATAATCTTTTGCTATCAATTTAAATTCATATTTACCCGGTTTAAAATTATCTTTAAATATACCTTTGCTGTCTGTCTTGCCTATTAATTTTTTATTAAGCCAGACATAAGTATTAGGAAGAACTTCATCTGTATCTTTTGCTTTTGTTTTTAACTGTAATGAAACTTTTGAATATTCCAATTCTCCCACGACTGCGCTTGTTTCATTTATATCAATATTGTGCAGTCTGCATGTTTTATATTCATTATCTCCTTGAAAAACAACATTGTAAACCCCTGTCGGCAAAGCAATTCTGATTGCTTTTGACGTAGAAATATCTTTACTAACTCTATAATCTTTATTAGAAATAGTAACCCTTGTAATGAACGTATCATTAGGATTTTCTTTTGATTTAACTCGGAAAGAAATGATTTTGTTCATCTTAACAAACAATTCCGTTGCAGAAGAAGAACTGACCTCTATTTCTTTTAAAGCTTCGCCGTATCTGGCACTAGGATCCAATAATCTTACATTATATTTACCGACTTTTAAAGAAGTATCTAACGGAGTATTCCCTCTAGGCTGGGATTCTCCCTGTATATGAACCATCATCCCTTTGGGTTCGGACTTTATCTTTATTTTCTTAAATAAAGCACCGCTTACGCTGAAAATATTTTCACCGTCAATATTTTTAAGTTCACATGTCCAAAACTTTCTGTCTACACCGGCAAACATATCTCCGACATCCGTTTTGGTAAAATCTATATTGCATTGTCCTTCTTTTGCTTCTTTAGCATTAGAACCTAAATCGTCAAAACCAGCCAACGATAATTTTATGGTATGCGGACCGGCTAACAGCTGGGCTTTGCATGGAGTAACGCCAAATTTATTACCGTCAATAAAAACATCCGCACCGTTAGGAGAAGAATCTACGTTTAAAACAAAATCAAACATTATTTCTATTTTTTCTTTTCTGACTTTTTTTGATTTATCGCTTTGTTCTATTTGTACTACTCTCTGAACGGGTCTAAAACCTTCTTTTAAAGCCGTCACTATATAAGTTCTCGGAATAACTTTTCTAACAGGTATTGGAGTATTTGACGCTATATTATTTAAAATAACTTCTCCCTCTTTAGTTTTCATACTGACAACAGCCCCCGCAGGCACTGTTGTTATAACGACATCAGGCGGATAAAGCTTTGAATACATATTTTTGCCAAACGGCGTAAGCTGCATAAAAAATACATCTATCACTCCAAAAAGCAAGCAAGCAAGAAAAACAGCTATAAAAAGTTTTATCACTACTTTTTTTAATTCATCAAATTTTTTGAACAGCCAGTCGCCGACTTCTTCAAAAACAGTTTTACCTTTTGCCTCCGCCTGCGGTTTTGAAATATTATTACCGGCAGACTGCCCGCTCTGAGGCGGCTGAATATTTTGCTGTGGAGAAATTGTTTGCTCTGCACCATCTATAGCAGAAGCTTGTTGCGCGGATGCAGAGTTATTTGACTGACCGACGATGAAATCATGACATCTTACTTTTGGAATTCTGTTATTTCTTTCAATATCCTGAATATTTAAATTTTTAACATTTTCTATCATTTTTTCGGATTTAAGCATCACATCTCTCATTATCTTGAGTATAAAATCCGATAATTCAACCGTTAATTCATCAGTTTCAACGCCTTTTAAAACCCTTCTTATATCCCTGTACATTTCAATAGCTCTGTCATATCTTTTGTCTTTGTCTTTTTCCAGAGCTTTTGCGATAATATCGCCTATTTCCGAAGGCATTGTAGGACTGTAAAGCTGTGAAGAATCAAATTTTGCTCCTAAAACCTGCGCTTTTATTTCTTCATTCGTCCCCTGATATAACTGCTGCCCGGTAAGCATTTCATAATATAAAACCGCAACCGAAAAAATATCGGTTCTATGATCTATATCAGAATCGCCCTTAATTTGTTCAGGCGACATATAAGGATATTTTCCGGTAATTACTTTTTGTGGAATTGAATCTTTAATTTCATCGGCAGTCTTTGCAATACCAAAGTCACTGAGTTTAACATTACCGTCGAAAGATAACAAAACATTCCCTGGTGAAATATCTCTGTAAACTATGCCGTATGAATTTCCAGTAATTGAATCTCTTGCTATTCTGTTTGCATAATCTATCGCTTTTAAAACATTCATACAAATCAAAGTCGCAAGTTTCCAAGGAATAACTATTTTCATGCCGTTGCATCTTTTGATTAAATTTTCAAGGTCTACACCTCTTACATAATCAAGAACAACATAAAAAGATCCGTTGCTGCCCTGCCAAAAATGCTGAACTCTGACGATATTATCATGAATTATGTTCTTTGCTATTAAAGCTTCCTTATAGAACATTTCAACAAACTTTGCTTCTGCATACTCAGGCAAAAGTTCTTTTATTGCAATAAAATTTCTTAAACTAAAATCATAAGCCTGCCAGACGGTTCCAAAACCGCCGACTCCTATTTTTTTTACGGTTACATATTGATTATTTATGAAAAGGCCTAAGTCTAAACTATCCGGTTTGTTTTGCTCTAATTGTTCATTATCCGCCATCAATATACCCTCTCGCAATATTGTGACTCATACATCTTATAATACAGCGAATTATAACATATTAATTTAACAAAAACAATAATTTATTCACAAATTTATCCGTTATTACCATTGTTAAATTCTTCAGCTTTCAAAACTTCTTCAGATTCTTTTTTCTCTCGTTCAATCACATCCGTTTCTTGCAACTCTTCTTTTGTTTCTTTAGTATTTTCTCCGTTTTTATTGAAATCGGAAATATTATTCTCTTCAAAAGGAAGTTCTTGGACATTCTCTTCTTCTTTATTAGGGATATCCCCCGCATTTTCTATCACAGGCAGTTCGCTTAAATGGCTTAATCCGAAATGTCTTAAAAAGTCCTGCGTCGTTCCGTATAAAAGAGGTCTTCCAAGACTTTCTTTTCTTCCGACAATTTTTATAAATTTTCTATCCAAAAGTGTATCTATGACTCCGCCCGAATCCACTCCTCTTATATTATCTATCTCAGCTCTGGTGATCGGCTGTTTATAAGCTACTATGGCCAAAACTTCCATTGCGGAAGGCGAGAGCTTTAAAATTGTTTTCTCTTTCAGCAGTTTTTTTATCCAAACGGAATATTCAGGTTTTGTAGCGAAAGTCCATCCGTCTGCAACAAACTTTAATTCATACGACCTGTTTAACTGGAAATATTCCTGCTGCATTTCCTGTAAAATTTTTTCAACGTCATCATTTTCGGACAACTCATCTTTTATAACCGCTTTTATTTCTCTGTTAAGCAGAGGCCTTTCAGACACAAACAATAAAGATTCTATTATTTTTTTTATTTCGTTAATTTCCATCATCATCCTCTTCTTCGGCATCTATATTTTCATTTTCGGCAAAATCATCATTTTCCAATTGAAGATTTTCCGGCTTTTGTTCTAGAAATTCTTCCTTATCATCCTGCAAATTAAGTTCTATATCTTTATCAATTTTTATTTCATCGTTATAAACTCTGTAAATTCTTATTTCATCAAATATTTCTGATTGTTTTGCCACTACCTGCTTATTCTTAACTAATTCTAAAATTGCCATAAAAGAAACTATTAATGATTGCCTTGTAGGCTGCAATTTCATTATCTCGTTAAAAGAAATATATTGCCTTCCTTCTAATATATCAAGGATTTCCCTTATTTTTGTTTCTATGGGAATTTCCTTGTACATTATTTCTCTTACTTCTTCAGGCAAAGTTCTTAAAGCTTCCTGAAAACTCTTTATAAGATCAAAAATTGTAACTTCAACTTCATAGTCCTGCTCTTCTATAACATACTGCGGTCTGTAATAAGTCTGGGCATATTGCTGTTCTTTGTTTGAAAGAATTTTTGAAACTTCTTTGTATTTCTGATATTCCAAGAGTTTTGCTTTTATCCGGTCAAGTTCAAAATCCGCATCAGCGGAATCTTTTTCATTTTCAGGATGCAGCATTTTTGCTTTTATCTGCATAAGAGTGGAAGCCATAACCAAAAACTCGCCGGCAACATCAAGATTTAAATCCGTAATAACACTTAAATATGATAAATATTCAGAAGTTATCTCTGATATCTGAATTTCCTGGACTTCTAAATCCGTCTTCCGCACCAAATGAAGAAGAAGATCAAGAGGTCCTTCAAAAGTATCTAAATGAACATCGTATCCCATATTTTCACCTTACAATTTTATAGCCTTTCTGATTTCCGTCATTGTCTGCACAGCGGCCTCTCTTGCTTTCCGTGAACCGTTTTGCAACACTTTTTCCACAGCCGCTTTATCTGAGATAATTTCTTGTCTTCTCTGCATCATAGGTTTTGTAAATTCGCATATCATGGAAGTAAGTTCTTTCTTACAAGCTGCACAACCTATACATCCCTGCATACATTCATATTTTCTCTTTTCGGAATCTTTATTAAATATTTCATGAAACGCAAAAACAACGCATCCTTCAGGATGTCCGGCATCCGTAGCTTTGATTCTGAGAGGATCAGTAAACATAGTTTTTACTTTTTTTACAACTTCATCCTCTGTTTCGGCAATCAAAATAGAATTTCCGTAGGATTTTGACATTTTTCTTTTGTCAAGACCCGGAACTCTTGCGGCTTTTGTAAGTAATGCCTGTGGTTCAAACATAACATTACCGTAAAAATTATTAAATCTTCTTGCAATTTCCCTTGTTAATTCCAAATGAGCCAGCTGATCTTCCCCTACGGGAACAGATTGAGCTTTGTAAAGCAAAATATCAGCAGCCTGTAAAACAGGATATCCCAAAAAACCAAAATTATTTAAATCCTTTGATTTTATTTCCTTAAGCTGTTCTTTATATGTGGGACATCTGAAAAGCCAGCCCAAAGGCGTTATCATTGATAATATTAAAAACAATTCTGAATGTTCAGGAACATCTGATTGTCTGAAAATTACGCTTTTATCAGGATCTATCCCTACCGTCAGCCAATCAACGACCATATCTAAAGAATTATTTCTCAATTCATTAGTGTCTGCATAATCAGTAGTCAAAGCATGCCAATCAGCAACCATATAAAAACAATCATATTCTTCCTGTATGGAAACCCAATTTTTCAATGCTCCGAAATAATGGCCGAGATGCAATCTCCCGGTAGGTCTCATTCCTGATAAAACTCTTTTATTCGGCATAACTTTATTTCCTTTTATTATTACTTAATATTAACTCAACAATGTTATCAAAAAATATGCGACAGGACTTATTACAGCCCATAATATACCGGTAGCTAAAAGCGCAAATATTATAAAAAAACCGTAAGGCTCAATTTTCATATATTTTATTGCAAGATCTCTAGGAAGCAGATAAACAAACACTCTTGACCCGTCCAACGGAGGTATCGGGATAAGATTAAGCAAAGGCAATATTATGTTTATAACTAGAATTATTTTTAAAATGGAATACAAAGATATTAACAATGAAATATTTTCAGAAGCAAAAGACCTGATCAAAAACATTCCAAAACCGGCAATAACCGCAAGAAGAAAATTTGCAAAACATCCTGCCAAAGAAACCCAAATCATATCAGTTCTCGGATTATTTAATTTGTAATAATTTACCGGAACAGGCTTAGCCCAGCCAAAAACCGGAGCATGAACTATAAGCAATAAAAGAGGCAGAATTATACTGCCGAAAAGATCAATATGGACAGCAGGATTCAATGTAAGCCTTCCCATTATCTTTGCGGTATCATCTCCTCTTTTATAAGCAACAAAACCGTGTGCGACTTCATGAACTATCACAGAAAATAAAAGCACTGAAATTTGCAGAATATATTCCATATTTATCTCATTTATTAACGCTTAACCCGTTAATTTATCCTTTTTTTATTTAAGAAAGCTTCTTAAGAACATCAGAAACATGCATTCCCATTTCTATGCCGAGCATTTGAGCATGCGAAGTTAAAGCCACTATTTTAGAAGACAATACATCTTCTATAGTCTTAACACCAGTTACAACACAGGCGGCATCTCCCATTTTTTGAGCAGTATTAATATTCAAATAGCCGCACATAATATATCCTTTAGGACCTGTTATTATCAATAAATTTCCTTTCCCTCCCAATTCCAACTGTACGGCTTTAAAAGTTACATTGTTAACATCAATATTTTTCTCAATCATTTCAGACCGTCCATGAAATCATATTAAAATCTTCAGTTGGCTTAGGAATTACAATTGATGACTGATAAGGCCACCTTTCTATTTCCATGTTATCTTTATCAACGCTTATTGTAAACTCAATGTTCTTATAATCGTCAGGCAATTTCAAAAGCTCCAAAGGAATCGCCATTTCAATAATAGAATCAATAGCAATATTTTCAACTGGAATAGAAATTGTTTCTTCAGTCCCTTCGCCATAAATTGAAAATTCAGTAACTTTACTATCCATATCAAACATTGCGCAAACATTTTTTTTAACAGGATTTATTAAATTTATATTAAAACATAAATTTTCTATTTCTTTAGAAGCATGCGCAATATTTAAAGATATATTAAAATAAATATTTTGCAAATCAAATCCATACATAAAAGACTTAATTAACGTCGCAACCTGATGCATTGATCCGCCGCTGTGTCCTACGGAATATAAACCCGCTTTTTTCCATTCAAAATAATTAGTAATTCTGCCGTCTATTACCGGAAAAATCAACGCCGTGGGTTTTACTGCATCGGCTACATATAAAGAAGGCTTCGTTCTCTTTATAGCTTTATAAAAATTATCCGGGATTTTCTGTCCAAGAAGTTCATATATAGCCATAAGATGCTGTCTGAACAATTTGTCAAAAATTTCATCATTGCTTGATGAGTGATCGTCTCCGTACCACCAGTTCCAATCCGATCCTTCAGCCGCATAAAATATTTGCCAGACTTTTTTCCATATTTCAGTCCCAGTAAAATCGGGATGATTTTTTGAATATTCAGTTAAAAAATCTCTTACCTCTCCAAGATACTGCCATGCCAAATTGTCTTCTTCATGCCCGATCCAAATTCCAAAATTACCGTTAATCCATGAACCGGCTTTCAAATTGGTTATTACGTCTTTAGGAGGGAATCTTTTCAGATAATCGCTGATTTTTACTGTTTCTATAGCTTCTTCTTTTTCAAGAGCGGAATAAAGTTTTGATAAAAAATCCCACCCGTCATTTTTATAATATTCCCAACAATTTTCACCGTCTAAAATAATGGAAACCAAAGGATATTCATAAGCATTTCCTACATATTCGCCTATATTTTTTACTTTATTAATAAAATCGTTAACGGCATCGTCAGCATTCCATTTTGAATATACAAAACCTATTGAATCGGACAAGCCATGATCTCTGAAAATCATATTCACATTTTTGCCGTCTATATTAATATTATAAGGCCTAAACAGATATTTTCTGTTTACGCTGTTGTTTATATAACTGCTGAACAGCACCGATTCATCCGTAGCCAGCCATTCAATGTTACTGTCTGAGGCAATTCTCACGACGTCATTTGATACAGAACCTTCCGAAGGCCACATTCCGTAAGGTTTCCTGCCGAAAACAGATTCATAATATTTAACTGCATTTTCCACGTGCCAGACTGCATCTTCTTTATGAGAAAATCTTTTCTTCGGAAGATTTATATTCGGAGTGGACTGCAAAGCGTTATTTGTATCACAAAGCAAAGGCAATATCGGGTGGTAAAAAGGCGTTACGGAAATTTCTATCTGCCCCCTGTCCTGCAGTTCTTTATGCTTTGCGACTATCATTCCGCAAATCTGAAGCTGTTTATCTATGAGTTTATGTTTTTCATCTTCGGTAAACCCCCTGCCTTTTATGTAAAGAGAGTTTATAAATTCATCATGTTTTCTCCAATACGGATCAAACCAAGATAAATTAAACCACACCTGTAAATCTCTTATATCTTCTATTTTAAAATAATTTAATATTCTTCTTACATCGGATTCATTAGTCTGCTTTCCCCGCTTTTCAAGGAGTTGATGATATCTGTTATACGGAAAAACCATAGTATCCCAGTTAGCCATAAAAAAATTCATCAAAATAAAAATTTTATCATCTTCAGAAAGCTCTAACGCAGGTTTTAAAGTTAAATCTAAAAATTTGTCTTTCGCTATTCCTTTTGAATATTCATCAAGCTGCATCATAAGAGACGGAACCAAATTAATATTTGATTTTATAGACGGATAGTCATCTAAAATGGCGACCATATCATAATAATCTTTAGTCGCATGAAGCCTTACCCAAGGCAGTTCATAAACATTGTCTAAAGGATTTTTATAAATCGGCTGATGCTGATGCCACAGGAATGCAAGATATACTTTTTTCATTTCTATATAAATACCTCATAATAAATAACTTACTGTAATTTGTTTTTTGCTTTTACAGAATATGACGTGCCAGGATAATTTTCAGTTATTTCCTTATATATTTTCTTTGCATCATCAATATTTCCGCTTAATTCATATAATCTTGCCATATTTTCCATTATTGACGGCGCAAGAAAATTTTTATTATATTTTGACAAAAACTCATTTGAAACGCTTATAGCTTTTTCCGTATTTCCTGATTCATCATAAACGGCAATAAGCAAAGGATATGCCAAAGGCTTTACCGTTTCAGGTCTGGCTTGGTTTATTACGGTTTGAACAAGCAGTTCCGCATCCTCATACTTTTTCTGAGTAATCAGGTAATTTGCCTTCATCAATCTGGCTCTGTAAGATGCAGGCGTTCTGGAGTACTTAGAAATTACGTCATCTACCAACTGCATTCCCTGTTCAATCTGCCCGCTTGAGATATATTTAGCAGCAACCGCCAGCTTTGTAGAAGAATTTGTATCCAACATCTGAAACCTTGTATACGCAAAAACAGTAAAAGCTGCAATTGCTATAATAAAACCGGCCACAGTAAAAAAAGTGGTTTTATTTTTTTTTATAATATTAATAATTTTAACGGCTTTATTTCCTTTTTTCATTATTAGCCCTCTATTTTTTTAACGATGCCATACGCATTTTCCTGCATAACATCAAAATTTGTCAAATCAATTCCTGCATCCGATAATGTTTTTTTTATTTTAAATTTATCCATTAAATCTTCAGGAGAATGAGAATCCGTATCAAAAACAAGCTTTGCTCCGTTTCGCAACGCAAGAGCCGCAACTTCTTTATTTGTTGCATTATGTCCGTTTCTAGTAGTTATTTCAAGACATACATTATTATTTTTTGCAATAAGAACATCTTCCTCTGTTATATGTCCGGGATGAGCCAAAACATCAATTCCAGCCTGAACGGCATAATGATTCGTTCCTTCCGGAACCGTTTCTGCAACAGTCTCCCCGTGAACAACAATAATTTTAGCTCCGAGCAGCCGGCATTTGGATGCCATATCTTTTATCAGTTTAGGAGGCACATAAGTTATTTCAACTCCGGCAATTACGCGTATATCATAATTAACCTGTAATATTTCGGCAACTCTTAATATTCTAGGAATAACATAATCATATGTCGAATAATCAACATGATCAGTAAGAGCAATCGTTTTGTATCCTTTATATTTTGCTCTGTATACCAACTCACTAGGAAGCAAAACTCCGTCAGAAAATAAAGTGTGAGTATGAAGATCTATCATTATCGTCCTCTATATAAAGTTGTTTTATTATACCAAATTAAAAGCATTTTTATTACTTTCTTATAACAGTGCCTTTAAGTTTTTTTATTCCTGAAGCTCCATCTATAATTAAAACTTCTTTTACTCCTTGATCAACAGCCTGCATACAACTGTTTATTTTAGGTATCATTCCTCCTGTTATAACATTTGTTTTGATAAGACCTTCAATTTTTTTTATTTTAACTTCTTTTATAGTTTTTCCGTCTTTATCTAAAACTCCCGGAACATCCGTTAAAAAAATAAGTTTTGAAGCTTTAAAAGCAATTGCTATTTCAGTAGCAAGAGTATCGGCGTTTATATTAACAGAATCAGCATTTTTATCAATTCCTACGGAAGAGACAACAGGAAAAAAGTTTTTTTGCATTAATATTTCCAGCAATTTTGTATTTATCTTTACTGGATTTCCGACAAATCCAAGTTCTTTTACCGTTTTGCACAGTGCAATAGAACCATCTTTTGCAGATATACCTACGGCATTAATTCCGCATTTGATGAGTTCTGATGTTAACATTTTGTTAACTTTGCCGCTCAGAGCCATTTCAACAACCTCAAGAGTCTGTTTATCAGTGTATCTTAATCCGTTGACAAATTTAGATTCTATATTGAATTTTTGCAGCAAATTATTTATTTCAGGACCTCCGCCGTGCACAAGTATTATTTTTTCTTTTTTGGATTTGGAAAACGCCGCTAAATTCCTGATGAATTTTTTCTGGGCATCTTTGTTTTTTGTTAGACTTCCGCCGAATTTAACAACCACAACATTTTTCATTTAGGAACTCTCCTCTGTTTGCTTGGCAACGGAATAATTACATATTTTTTTAAAATCACAAAAAAAGCATTTTGATATATCAGGCATAAATTCTTTATTCATTATCTTGTTTGCGACTGAAACGGATGTTTCAATTGCCTGCTGTATTTCATTTTCACCCCTTTCGGTATATATCTTTTTATTGTGAGATAAAAAATATATGGCTATTCTCTCAGGAATAAAACCGAGAGCTTTCTTACATGCATAGCAGTACAAGCTCAGCTGCAAATCTTTATCTACAGTTTCTTTGCTCCAGATTTCTTTATGAGTTTTATAATCTACAAGTTCTCTTGTGCCGTCTTCATTCTCATCTATTCTGTCTATTATGCCTATAAAAGGAAATTCTCCTATTTCCGTATGAAAGTTTTTTTCCGTTAAAATATTTTTAGCTTTTTGTTTCCCGTATGTCTCCCAGTAATTTTTTAATATTGCAAGAGCTTTTAAATAATTTGCGTAAACATCCTGAGGAGAACCATATCCTGAACTTTCCCAACTTGAATTTAAACTCTCAACCATAGATTCATATGTGTTCAAATTATTTTTATAAAAATTCTCCAGTGTTCTGTGTATTGAAAGTCCGAAAGAAATACCTGCATTCAACGGTATGTATTTATTTTCGACATATATTAATCTGTATTTTTCCGGGCAAAACAGATAAGCGCTTATTCTTGAATAACTTATCTTAAAAGAATTATCTCTCATTTTTCAATCCTGTAAAAACAAATTATCGTATCTCCGTATTTTTCAGTTCTGAAATTTGAAAGGCCAGCAACCATGCCTACAGGTTCTTTCATATGCCTTTGGGAAATAATAATACCGTCATCCTTTAAAATTGAATAAAGCATTACGTTTTTCAATGTGGGATATGTTAATGCTAAAGCATTTTTTTCACCGTCTTTATAAGGAGGTCCCAAAAAAATTATGTCATACTTATTTTGAAATTTACGGAAACCTTTTAAAACATCACATTTTATGATTTCTGCTTTGTTCTCAAAATTTAACATATTTAAATTATACTTAACTAAAGATATTGATTTCTCGCTGATTTCCGCAAAAACTACTCTTTCCGCTCCTCTTGACAAAGCTTCGATGCCGACAGATCCTACGCCTGCGTATAAATCCAAAAACAAACTGCCGGTAAGTTTTGGCGTAATTATATCAAAGACCGACTTTTTCATCATACCGAGCATTGGTCTAATCGAAACATCTTCCTTCGGAAGCGTTTTAAGTTGTCTGCCTCTTGCCGTTCCACCTATGATTTTTAACATATATTTATTCTCTGAAACATATTTTCTGTTATTTTACAAAAAAATGAATTTTTTTTATAGCCGTTATATTAACTTGCATATCAAATAAAAAAAAGTCCGTTATTATATGGACTTTTTAAATCGGTTTAGATTGATGATTGCTAAGAATATAGAGAAATGTATTGACATTTATTATTTGCGGATTTTTATGTGGAGCTAAGGGGGATTGAACCCCTGACCTCTTGCATGCCATGCAAGCGCTCTCCCAGCTGAGCTATAGCCCCGATACAAGTATTAAACCGACCGTGTAAGTATATAAATTTTGAATATTTTTTGTCAAATAAACATACTGAACAAACAATTCACAACCTGCTGCAATAACAATAAACAGGTTGTGAATTGTAAATTTATTTTAATTATTGGATAGTACTTTTATAGATTCTCTTGCGATCATCAGTTCTTCGTTTGTCGGTATAATCATAACTTTTATTTTTGAATCTTCGGAAGAAATAAATCTTTCTTCATTGTTAGGCATATTATTTACTTCAACATTTATTTTTATTCCCAAATTATCAAGATTTTCACATGACTTTTCCCTTACCGTAGGAGAATTTTCTCCTATGCCTGCCGTAAATACGACACCATCTACATGATTCAAAATCCCGTAATACATACAAATATATTTTTTTGCGCTGTAGCATAACATATCAAACGCAAGTTTTGCTCTTTTATTTCCTGCTTGTATCGCTTTGACGATAGTTCTCATATCGCCTGATAAGCCTGAAATGCCAAGCAATCCGCTCTGCTTATTTAATAAATTATTCATTTCTTCGGATGTCATTTTAGGATTCTTAGACATTATATGAACCAAAACAGCAGGATCGATATCTCCGCATCTTGTCCCCATAACAAGACCTGCCAAAGGAGTGAATCCCATTGAAGTATCTATAACTTTACCGTTCTTTATTGCCGTAATACTGCTGCCGTTCCCCAAATGACAAGTAATCAAATTCAATTCTTCAACTTTCTTATTCAACATCACAGCAGCTCTCTGCATAACATATTTGTGGGATGTTCCATGCATACCGTATCTTCTTACATGATCTCTTTCATAATATTCATACGGCACGGCATACATATAAGCATAATCAGGCATTGTTTGATGAAAAGCCGTATCAAAGACCAACACAGACGGAATGCCCGGAAGCATTTTTTCTACAGCCTCAATACCTGAATAATGATGCGGTGTATGGAGAGGAGCTATGGAGAAACATTCTTTTAAACCTGCTTTAACATCTTCATTTACAAGAACAGATTCTGAAAACTTATCACCGCCGTGAACAATTCTGTGTCCTATAACGGATATCTCATCTACATTCTTTATGCTGCCTGTTTCAGGATTCAACAAATCTTTAATTATAAGCTCAACAGCCTGAAAATGATTTTCAACTTTACATAAACTCTTAATTTCTTCCGTCCCGATAGTCTGCCTTTTATAATATGCCTCAGGCAATCCTATACATTCAACGAGTCCCCATGATATTTTTTTCTCTGTCGTCATAGAGAATAATGTATATTTCACCGAAGATGAACCGCAGTTAACAACTAAAACTTTCATTTATTTTTCCTCTTTTTTTAATTTTCAAATATTTCCGTTTTTTCAAAGAAAAACGATATTTCTTTTTCGGCATTTTCCAAAGAATCAGATGCATGAACGGCATTAACTCTCCCGTTTGTGCCGAATAAATTTCTTATTGTACCGGCTTTCGCCTGTCTTGAATCCGTGGAACCTATAATTTCCCTGACTTTAAAAACGGCATTATCTCCTGACCATATACAGACAATAATTTTGCCTGAGATCATAAATTCAACCAAAGGCTTAAAAAAATCTTTTTCTTTATGAACGGAATAAAAATTTTCAATTACTGTCTTTGAAGGCCTTATCATTTTTAAACCTATAAGCTCCAAATTATTACCGTAAAAAATTTTTATTATATCTCCAGCGCAACGGCTTTTGACAGCATCAGGTTTAATTATAACTAAAGTTTTTTCCATACTACCTCAACTTCTCTATTATTGCCTGTCCCATTTCTTTTGTTCCGACACTTCCGCCAAGATCATAGGTGACTTGTTTTTTTTCTTCTATAACTTCAGAAACCGCTTTTTCAAGTCTGTTTGCAGCTTCGGTTTCTCCCAAATAATCAAGCATAAGCTTTCCCGAAAGGATAAGAGCAGTAGGATTAACTTTGTTTAATCCTTTATATTTGGGCGCCGAACCGTGAACTGCTTCAAAAACAGCGCAGTCTTTCCCAAGATTTGCTCCCGGAGCAACTCCTAACCCTCCTACAAGACCGGCGCATAAATCCGATAAAATATCTCCGTACAAATTAGGCAGCACTATAACGTCATAAAGCTCAGGCTTTTGCACAAGCTGCATGCACATATTGTCAATTAACCTTTCTTCATATTCTATTTTTCCTTCATATTTCTTCGCAACTTCTCTTGCAACCCTGTAAAAAAGTCCGTCGGTACATTTCATTATATTGGCTTTTGATACCGCCGTAACTTTTTTTCTGCCTTGTTTAACGGCATACTCAAATGCGAATTCAACGATTCTTTTACACCCGAAGACAGAAAACGGCTTAATAGAAATAGCTGATTCTTTTCTGATTTTGCCTTTAGAAATATCAATAATCTGGTTTGCTTCCGAAGAATTTTCAGGAAATTCTACTCCTGCATATAAATCTTCCGTATTTTCTCTGACCACAACCAAGTCAATATCATTGTATTTTGATTTTACACCGGCATATGTCTTGCAAGGTCTCAAACACGAATATAAATCCAACTCCTTTCTTATTGCGACATTAACAGAACGAAAGCCCGTACCTATAGGCGTCGTTATAGGACCTTTTAACGCTATCTTATTTTTTGCTATTGATTTTAATGTGGATTCAGGCAAAGGAGTGCCTTCTTTTTCCATAATATCAATACCGGCATGAGCTATTTCCCAATCAATTTTCACACCCGTCGCTTCAATAACTTTTGCCGTTACTTCAGAAAGTTCGGGACCGGTTCCGTCTCCCGGAACAAGCGTAATCTTGTAAGCCATTTTAATTCTCCTTATTTTTTTATGTTAAATTGTTCATATTTTTTTATTGAAAATCTATGCAAAACATATTTTAATAATATATCTAATATCCCAAAACCGTATTGAACGCTTCTTTTAAAATTAATTGATGAAGCTTCATTAAAATACTTTGCGCTTACCGGAATTTCTCCTATTCTGAATCCGGCTAAAGCAATTTGCACAATTATATGCTGGTCAAAAACAAAATCATCCGAATTTTTTTCAAAATCAATAGTCTCTAAAACTTTTTTTGAAAAAGCTCTGTACCCAGTATGATATTCGCCTAAATTCAAACCTAATACCACATTTTCCGTTATAGTAAGACACCTGTTAAAAAAATATTTATAAAACGGCATACCGCCTTTTAATGCTTCTTTTCTTGTTCTGATTCGGTTCGCCATCATAACATCACAGATATCATTCTCAATTAAGCCCGCTAAAAAAGGAACAAGTCTCGGATCATATTGATAATCAGGATGAAGCATAACAACAATATCCGCCCCCATCGCCAATGCTGTTTTATAACAAGTCTTTTGATTAGCTCCATATCCTAAATTTCTATCGTGTTTAATAACTTTTAGCCCAAGTTCTTTTGCTTTATTTACGGTGTCATCATTTGAATTATCATCTACAAGCAAAATATCGCTGTAAGATCCTAAAGGAATAGAATCCAATGTTTGTTTTAAAGTTTTTGAAGCATTATATGCAGGCATTACCACAATGACTTTACTTTTCATTTTTTTTATTAACCTCATTATTATCTTCTATTGTTGCAAATTTAAATAAATCAATAAACGACAATCTCTCTTTAATAATACCTACTATTCCAAGCAAATATATAGCCATCATATCTGCAAAATGCAATGAAGCTATACATGCAAAAGCCGTGCTTTTTTCAACTCCGAAAATACCGAGAGCGATTATTCCCATAAATTCTATTGCTCCTATAAAACCCGGAGCCGTCGGTATAATAACACCCATCCCTATTACTATAATAACAAAAATACTTTCCATTAAAGAAACTTGAACGCCAAAAGCGGCAAAAAATAATTGATAGGAGTATGCTTCAACAAACCAAACCATTAAAGAAGTAGCAAAAACATATATAACCAACTTAAAATTTTGAAAGAATTTTAATCCGGCAGCAAATTTTATAAACAAAGATTTCACTATTTCGGATATTTTTACGGGCAGGTGTAATTTATTTATAAATTTTAAAAAATTATCACTGTTTTTAGACATTAAAAATAACACTATCAGCATTGACCCGAAAACAGCCGTACATAATAAAAAAGAATTTTTAAGCCAGACCGGTATATCGACAAAACAGGCTATTAAAAAAAAGCATATTATAAATACTATTATATCCATAAGCCTTTCGACAACAACTGTCGCAAATACTCCGCTTCTTGAAATTTGAAACCTTTCTCCTGCGACTTTTGCCCTTACGAACTCTCCAAGCCTTAAAGGAAGAATATTGTTCATAAAAAAACCAAAAATCAAAAAGTAAAAACTTCTCATAGGATGAAGTTTTTTTAAGGGAAGAAGCAAAAAATGCCATCTTATAGTCCTTACGACATAAGAAAAAACAAATACAATAAGAGCCATTGAAACCAAATATAGATTTGCGTTCTTAATTAAATCAAAAGATTGTTTAAAATTAATATTCCTAACGCTCAAATATATAAGAACTATGCTTATTAAAAAACCTGCAATAATTTTAAAAAAATGTTTTCTTATGATATTCTCCTAAGAGTTCTTAATACTGTTATAACTTTCCTGTATATAAGGATTAAATTTGTCATATTTAAGAGCTTCTTCTATATATTTTACGGCATTTTTTTTATCATTATTATTCCAATATAAATAAGCCAAAGATTCTCGTAATTGTCCGCTTGACTTGTAAAATTGTATCGCCTGTTTGTTAAAATTTATCGCGGCATTTATGTATTCTTTGCCGTTTTTTCTGTCAAGATCAAATAAAGCAAAATTAACATTTGAGAGCTGGTAATAATATTCGGGATTTTTTCTGTCAAATTTTACAGCTTTTAAAAAATCAGATTCCGCATACTTATATTGTTTTGAAACATAGGATGCCAACCCTCTTTTATAAAAAACATTTGCAACAACAGGCTGAGCAATGAAAAAAGCAAACAAAAGAAAGACAGCAGTTAAAAAGTAAGTATTTATCTTTTCCTTCTTTAACTTTTCAGTTTTAACGGAAAATGCAGAGCAAAAAATAATAAAAAATATCATCATATTCGCAGGCACAAAAAAACTGTAATCAAACATATTTACAATTAAAAAAGAAGTAACGCTTACAGCGATAATCTTATAATAATATTTATGTTCGCCGGTCTTTATTTCATATATTATTTTTTTATAGAAAGTAACCATCAAATAAATAAAAGACAATAATCCGAAAATGCCTATATCAGACAGCAACTGCATAAATAAATTATGAGCGTATAATGTATTCAGCACCAACTCTGTTCTAAAAAATTTAAAAAGCACTGAATAATTACCAAGACCCGCTCCAAAAAACATATTTTCTTTAAAAATTATATAAGCAGTTTTCCACCATATAAGCCTTTCGGCAAAACTATTAAATCCGCTCTTCAACGCTGATAAATATATAATACCTGATAACAACAGCAAAGAAATACCAAATATAATAATTTTTACATATTTTTTATTTTTATATTCAAATAAAGAAAGAATTGTTATAATAAGAGATATTAATACCGCAACCCTTGACCTCGTCAAAAAAACGGCTAACAAAATAAAAACCGCTATTCCTATATATACTTTTAAATTTGTCTTGTCTTTTATGAATATGAAAAGCAAAGGATAAACTAAAATTAAAAATCCGGCAATTACATTTATATTTAATGCGACAGCTTCGTAAAAATTATCACCGTAAAAAAACCCGCTTGGATTTGTAATAAATCTTGAAAAAAGAACCATAGCTAAAAATAACGCAATAAAAACAGGTATATGAAATAAAGTTTTTTTCACATCTATATGCAGAAAAGAAACATTAAATCCGGCCAACAGCGATGATGCCAAAACTATTATATAATCTCTCACATTAGTCTGGTAATCTGCTCCTGTATAAGATATTAGTGAAACAAGTATTAATAAGCAAAAAGGAACTATATAAGAATTTAGTGATATTTTAAAATTATTAAATATAAACAATGTAGAGATTGAAAGAAAAAGAAATATTGAAATTTGAACCGTTATTGAAAAAGAAAATTTAGATACAACGGAAAGCATCATAATCAATGCCAACATAATGGATATAAAACTAAATTTATTTTCTATATCGCTTTGCATTTAATTATTTACCTCAAATTTTGTAAGTGCGGGAAAAAATATTTAAGGAGGAATCTTTCTTCTAAAATAAATATTGCATGAATGATCATTGACGGTTTAGGCAAAAATAAAACCAACAACGATGAAACTGCAAGATAAGGACCAAAAGCGATAGCTTCTTTTTTTGATATTTTCTTAAAAACAATTAAACTTACTCCTACAATACTTCCTATAAGAGATGCCAAAAAAATAGCAAATAAAACCTTTTCCCAGCCTATAAATGTTCCGACTCCGGCCATAAGTTTTATGTCTCCTCCGCCCATAGCATCTTTTTTAAAAATCCATTTACCGATAACTGCAATGACAAAAAGAGCCCCTCCTCCGGCCAAAAGACCAAAAAAAGACTGTGTTAATCTCATAAAAACAGTATCGGCTAAAAAATCATTAAAAAAACTTGTACCTAATCCGATCAGTACAAGCATTAAAGAAAACTCGTCAGGTATTATTTGAAATTCAAAATCAATTGCCGTTATAACAAGCAGAGAAAAGGCAAACAAACAAAAAAACGGCAGAATATATGAAAAACCGAACAATGAGTACATTAACAAAAACAATAATGCGCAAATTATCTCTATAACAGGATAAATCACGGATATTTTATTACCGCATTTGCGGCACTTAGCTCTTAAAAATATATAGCTGAATACAGGAATATTATCATACCAAGATATTAAAGTTTTACATTTCGGACATGAGGATCTAGGGCTTACAACAGATAAATTTCTCGGCATTCTGTATATACAAACATTTGCAAAACTGCCGAGAACCAATCCAAATAAAAAAACGACAAATACTTCAAAAAACATTATAAAATCCTTTTTAATAAGTATTCCAAATTATTCCTTTGCTGTCGGCATGATTACAATCTACCCAAATTTCGCCCCATTGTCTGTCATTACTGTCCTCGGACTGATAAGCCCATTTGCCGGAATCACCTGTGGGTTCTGTCGTTATTTCATTGCTTATATCATGATAAGGAGGGCAATAAACTTCAGGAATAAATTTTATATATTTCCCGTTTTCAGAAGTTAACTCTTGAACTATTTCTTTGGAAGGGAATTTTCCCTCATGATCTCCGTAGTAAATAGCTATCGCATTTCTTAATGCCGTTAAATTTGCTCTTGTCGTTGCTTCATGCGATTTTTTTATAATATTTAAGAACTTTGGATAAAGAACTATCGTAAGAATCAAGATTATAGCTATCGCTATTAAAATTTCCGTGAATGATAAACCTTCTTTGTTGAACATAATTTATCCCTCTTTTTTTTATCTGACTACGCTTTGTAAAAGTCTTACAAGCTCATCTTTTCTTGAACTGTATTCTATAGCTTTCTGAGGAAGTATAGATCCGTTTATAACGCCGTCAAAAAGCGATTGATTCATTGTTTGCATTCCGTTTTGTCTTCCTGTTTGTATTACGGAATATAATTGTTCTGTTTTCATTTCTCTTATAATGCTTCTTATACTGTCTGTGACAATCATAACTTCCGAAGCCAAAACCATTCCCTTACCGGATATATGTGGTATCAAATTTTGTGAAAATACGGCTTTTAATGCCAGC
This sequence comes from Endomicrobiaceae bacterium, assembly GCA_041672565.1. Taxonomy (GTDB): domain Bacteria; phylum Elusimicrobiota; class Endomicrobiia; order Endomicrobiales; family Endomicrobiaceae; genus Praeruminimicrobium. The sequence continues at coordinate 9,616 of JBAYZJ010000002.1, read as the reverse complement.
GACAGCTGTGACCTTATCTGTGCCTGCTGGTTTCCCGGAAAAACATCAACCATTCTATTTATTGAAGATGATGCATCCATAGTATGCAGCGTAGCAAAAACGAGATGCCCTGTTTCTGCCAGAGTAATAGCCGCCGATATAGTTTCAAGATCTCTCATTTCTCCTATAAGAATGACGTCAGGATCTTGCCTTAAAATATATTTTAAGGCCGTTGCAAAAGATTGAGTATCAGCACCTATTTCTCTCTGATTAACGATACATTTTTTATGCGCATGCAGATACTCTATAGGATCTTCAACGGTTATTATGTGACCGCATCTTCTTTCATTGATATAATTTATCATTGATGCAAGCGTTGTCGTTTTACCGGAGCCCGTCGCTCCCGTAACTAAAACAAGACCTTTAGGCAAATTAACTATATCATAAACAACTTTCGGAAGTCTCAATTCCTCAAAAGTAAAAGTTTTCTGCGGAATAAATCTGAAAGCCGCAGAAATTGAGCCTCTTTGTTTAAAAATATTTACTCTTACTCGCCCCATATTCTGTATCGGGAAAGAAGCATCTAACTCATTATCATTTTCAAATTTTTCGATTTGTCTCTGTGATAAAATAGAGTAAGCAAGCGCTTTTGCCGTTTCCGGAGTTAAAGAATCTTCACCGAGTTTCCTTATTTCGGTATCAATTCTTATCATCGGAGGAAGACCAACAGACAGATGTAAATCGGATGCTTTTTTTTCTGCAACCTCTAAAAGCAAATCTGTTAAGTTATACATATTCCCCTTTTAAACTACAAACTGTTTTTTATTTTAAATCTTTTATAAACAGCATCAGGAACAAATTTTTTAAAATCTCCGCCTAATCCCGCTATTTCTTTGACCATACTTGAAGATAAAAAAGTATATAGCTGGTCAGGCATAAGAAAAATGGTTTCTGTTTTCTGATTAAGAGTTCTGTTCATCAACGCCATCTGGAACTCATATTCAAAGTCAGATAAAGCTCTTAAGCCCCTTATAACAATAAAACTCTCGATTTTTTTTAAATAATCCGCCAAAAGCCCCGAAAAGGAATCAACTTCCACATTCTGAATTGCAGTCACCGATTCTCTCATCATATCAACTCTTTCCTGAAGCGTAAACATATGATGCTTATTATAATTTTCAGTTATTGCAATTATAACTCTCGGAAAAAGCTTAGATGCTCTTGAAATAATATCAATATGTCCTTTTGTAGGCGGATCAAAACTACCCGGATAAACCGCAAGTATATTCTTATTCATAATTTTTATTTTATATCAAATTTCAATAGTTTTATCAAATAAGCATTCTAATTTATTATACTATTTTATGCTCTAATAAAAATATTCTGCTATTTCCGGAAAAGAATTGTTTTGATATATAAAAATCATGTTTTCCAAATTCACGGACAACATCTTTGTTTTTCAAACTTTTCATAATGAACACTTCTTTATATATTATATCATCATTATCAGGCCCGTTATAATTTTTAAATAAAAAACTATAAACAATTCTTTTAATATAAATAAAAAAACTATTTTTTTTATTTATATAAGAAATCAAAATTTTCCCGTTTGGCTTTAAACAAGTCTTTATTAAGCCGTATATTGCGTCTCTTTGTCTTTTCGTATCAAAAATATTCAGAACTCTTGATAATATCACAAAATCATACTTTTTCTCACCGTTTATTTCTTCAATATTTTTATAATCTATTTTAAAACCTTTTCTTATAAGAAATAAACTTTCTTCACAATAACCGCCTCCGAAAGATATATCACAAATTTGCATACCATTTTTTAGCAGCGATGCAAACAGATTTGTATTTATTCTGATTATTGAACGCCAGTCATCGTATCTGATTAAAACTGACTGCCTTAAAACTCTTAAATTATCATCATGTAACGGCGGGTTTTCTTTTTTATAAACAATTCTGACTGCCTTTTTGATTTTATAAAAACAAAATTTTATAAAATTTATAAAATTCAAAATAAAATATACAGAAACGCTGATATATTCATAACTTTTCCTGTCTAAAGTAATAGTAATGTTTCTTTTTATTATATGGTTTACTATACCTATTATCTGATTAGGAAAAACTATATTTTTATCAAAATCTAAATTATTATCTCCTTTAGTGCGGAAAGAGAGTTCGCCGTTTTCATTGAAAATTTTTATTACTCTGTGCACAGTAGGAACTTGTGAAATATCGGCATTTGAATAAAAAGCAATAAGTGAATATTTTTTTATTTTTCGGGATTCTTCTTTTTTACATATGACTTTATCATTTTTACTTATCAGCGGATACATACTGTTGCTTATAACAGTATATTGGAAATAATTTGACTGTTCCAGAAGTTTTTTCGCAATATCTACATATTTTTTTTCATTCATTATTAAATTTTATTTTATAAAATTTTTGTTATTAAAAACTATACATTATATAAAAAAGTATTTTTTAATTTACCGACAATAAAAAAACATGCATACTGTTTCCGGCAGAATTTAATAAATGCAAGTCTAATAAATTATTGTTTTGCTTATTTTTTATTATCATCAGTCTGCCTTATTTCAACCCTTCTGATTTTACCGCTTATTGTTTTAGGCAATTCGTCAACAAATTCTATTATTCTTGGATATTTATAAGGAGCCGTAACTTTTTTTACATGATTTTGAAGTTCAACAGCCAAATCATGACTGGCTTTATAACCTTTTGATAAAACTATTGTCGCTTTAACTACCTGGCCTCTGTCAGGATCAGGAACTGCTGTTATTGCACATTCCAATACTGAAGGATGCTCTATTAATGCACTTTCAACTTCAAAAGGACCTATCCTATATCCCGAACTTTTTATAATATCATCGGCTCTCCCAACAAACCAAAAAAATCCGTCTTCATCTTTATAAGCCGTATCACCGGTAAAATACATATTATCATGCCATACTGATTTAGTTAAAGCATCATCTCTGTAATAACCGCAAAACATTCCGACAGGTTTCTTATCTGATATTCTTACAACTATTTGTCCGACTTCTCCGTTTTCACATGAATTATATTCTTCATCCACAATATCTACATCGTAACAAGGAGAAGGTTTTCCTATCGAACCGGGCTTTGGATTCATCATAGGAAAATTACATATCAAAGCTATTAACTCCGTTTGCCCGTAAGCTTCCATTAATCTCAAACCTGTTAAATCTTTCCATTTATTATAAACTTCAGGATTTAATGGTTCGCCTGCGACAGTACAATATTTTAAATTGCTTAAATCATATTTCAGCAAATCTTCCTTTATCAAATATCTGTAAACGGTAGGAGGCGCACAAAAAGAAGTTACTTGATGTCTTGCAAGAACTTCTATAAGATTTTTAGGTATAAATTTATCAAAATCATAAACAAACACGCAGCATCCGTGCAGCCATTGCCCGTAAAGTTTTCCCCATGCTGCTTTTGCCCAACCAGTATCGGCAACGGTCAAATGCAAACCTCCGTCAACAAGATTCTGCCATGCGGAAGTAATAAGATGTCCAAGAGGGTAAGTATAATCATGTAAAACCATCTTCGGCATTCCTGTTGTGCCTGATGTGAAATATAATAAAAATTTATCTTCGTTTGTTGTAGCTTCTTCACCGGAAGGTCTGTCAAAAATATCAGATTGTTTTTCAACTTCAGCCGTAAAATCATACCATCCGTCAACTCCGCCGTGAACTGAAACTTTATATTTTAACGTAGGTGATTCTTTTTCAGCTTTATTTACAGTTTCAGGAACATTATCAGTAGCTACGGAAACTATCATTTTTATATCTGCCGCATTATTTCTGTAAACGATGTCTTTTTCAGTAAGCAAATGAGTCGCAGGAATAGGCACTGCGCCTATTTTATGCAATGCTATAATTGCAAACCAAAATTCAAATCTTCTTTTTAAAATAAGCATTACGGCGTCGCCTTTTCTAATTCCTAAAGACTTAAAAAAATTTGCGGCTTTATTGCTGTATTTTTTTATATCACTGAATGTAAAAACTCTTTCATCAGCGTGTTCATTGCACCAAACTAAAGCTTTTTTATCAGGTTCCTGATCCGCAATCAAATCAACAACGTCAAAACCGAAATTAAAATTTTCAGGAACATTTATATTAAATTTCCCCAATAAATCTTCATATGATGAAAATGTTTTACAAGCATATTTTTCACTAAGCATTATTTTTCCCTCTTTTGATTAAAAAATTACGGCCAAAAACTTCAATTGAACATCCCCCAATGCAAGCATTGCATGCTCATACCCTGAATCAAAATATACAGAATCGCCTGGATTTAAAATTACTTCTTTATCTTTGAAAAAAAACTTCATCTGCCCCTCAAGTATATAATTAAACTCCTGCCCGGCATGTGAATATTTATTGACTTTTTCACCTTCATTATCCGGATCAACGGTAACTAAAAATATTTCAGATTTTTTATGCATAAAATTGAACGCCAAATCCTGATATTTATATTCCTTTCTTCTTGCTATTGAAAGTCCCTTGTCTTTTCTGACTACCGCAAATCTTTGTAACTTAGGTTCTTCTCCCGTAAGCAAAACCGTAAGTTCAACGTTAAATTTACCAGCAATTTCATAAAGAAAACTCACAGGGATATCAACATTTCCGCTTTCATATTCCGAATATTTTTCAACATCGATATTAAGTTGTTTCGACATTGATTCAACAGAAATATCGGAAATTTTTCTTAACTCTTTTATTCGCTGTGCAATTTGTCTGATGTTTTCAATCATATACCCTCCGTTTACGGTTATAAGATATTCTTTGCATTATATAAATTTTACATATAAAATACAAAAAACTAAGAACACTGTTATTGTACATGACTTACTCATTTTTATACAGGATAAACCAACTAAAAGGAAGTGTGTGTGTACAGCAAAACATATTAATTTATACATACTTCTGACTGTATTAAAAAATTTTTCCGGTTTATGTATTTATTTTACAAAAACCGGAAAATATAAAATTTATAAAATAACAGTATATGACTTTATTTTTTCGAATCAGCTTCTCTTATTTCCACTTTTCTTATTTTTCCGCTGATAGTTTTTGGAAGTTCGTTCACAAATTCAACAACCCTAGGATATTTGTACGGAGCAGTTACTTTTTTCACATGATTTTGCAATTCAACTACAAGTGAATCACTCGGGCTGTACCCTTTTGATAAAACTACTGTTGCTTTAACTATTTGACCTCTGTAAGGATCAGGAACTGCGGTTATTGCACATTCCAATACTGCAGGATGTTCGATTAATGCGCTTTCGACTTCAAAAGGACCGATTCTGTATCCTGAACTTTTTATTACGTCATCAGCCCTGCCTACAAACCAAAAATATCCGTCTTCGTCTTTATATACAACATCTCCCGTATAATAATAACCGTTTTTCCAAACTTCGGCTGTTTTATCCGGGCTTTTGTAATACTCACAAAATAATCCTAAAGGTTTTCCTTTTTTAACGTTTATAACTAAATTGCCTTCCTTTCCCGGTTCACAAGAAGTGCCGTCATCATCAATAATATCAACATCATATACCGGAGAAGGTTTGCCCATTGAGCCTGGCTTAGGCTTAATCCAAATAAAATTTGCCACCATTACGGCGCTTTCGCTTTGTCCAAACCCTTCCATTATTTTATGTCCTGTAAGTTTTTCCCATTTATTGAAAACCTCAGGATTAAGAGCCTCTCCTGCAACACAACAATATTTTAACCTTGAAAAATCGTATTTTGATAAATCTTCTTTTATTAAATATCTGTAAACTGTAGAAGGTCCGCAAAAAGATGTAACGTTATTGTTCGATATAACATCAAGAATATCTGTAGGAGTAAATTTGTCAAAATCATATACAAAAACAGCGCATCCTGCAATCCACTGACCGTAAATTTTTCCCCAAGCCGCTTTTGCCCAGCCAGTATCTGCTAATGTCAAATGCGCGCCGTTTTCTTCAACATTTTGCCAAAATTTTGCCGTTGTTATATGCCCTAACGGATATGTAAAATCATGCAAAGCCATTTTAGGCATACTTGTCGTTCCTGAAGTAAAATATATTAAAAACGGGTCATTATTTTGTGTTGCATCCGCACCGCAAGGCCTTTCAAAAATTTCAGATTGTTTTTCTATACCCGATTTAAAATCATGCCATCCTGCGGCAGAACCGTTAACACAAACTTTATATTTTAACGTAGGTGATTCTTTCTGGGCATTATTTATTCTTTCTATCAAATCATCCTCACAAACAGCAATTATCATCTTAACATCTGCGGCATTATTTCTGTACACGATATCTTTTTCCATAAGTAAATGCGTGGCAGGAATTACAACCGCTCCTATTTTATGCAGTGCTACAACGCTGATCCAATATTCATATCTTCTTTTTAAAATAAGCATAACAAAATCGCCTTTTTTAATACCAAGAGTCCTAAAAAAGTTTGCGGCTTTGTTGCTTTGTTTCTTCATTTCTTCAAAGGTAAATAATTTATGTTCTCCCTTATCATTACACCAAACCAAGCATTTTTTGCCAGGTTCTTCCTGAGCCGTCGCGTCAACAACATCAAAACCAAAATTAAAATTTTCAGGTACATTGACTTTGTAATTTAAAGCAAAATCCTCATACGAAGAAAAATCTGACTTTATAAATTTATCAAGTATCATTAAAAACCTCTTAAAATTAAAGTACCACTGCTATTATTCTCGCCGGTTTACCGTCAACCGAAGTCATATAATGTTTGCATTTGGAATCAAAATAAAGGCTGTCGCCTTCTTCCAAAAGTATTTCCTTATCATCTATATGAACTTTTAATGCTCCCTCTAAAACATAATTAAATTCATGCCCGTCATGAGAATTCGGCTGCAAATCACTTTCATTACTTCTGTCTTTTACGGTCACAAGAAATATTTGCGCTTTTTTATTTGTAAATCCGTAAGCTATATCCTGATAGTCATATTCCTTCCTTCTTTCAACGGAAATACCTTTCCCTTTCTTCACAACGCTGTATCTGTTTAAGTGAGGCACTCGTCCCGTTATAAGAGTAATAAATTCAACATTGAATTTTTCTGCTATTTTTTTCAAGACTCCTATAGGAATATCAGCATCTCCATTTTCATACTGTTGGTACAGCTTTTGATCTATTCCTAAATCTCTCGCTAAAGTTTCAAGAGAAATATTATATATGTCTCTTAAATCTTTAATTCGCATAGCAATATCTTTTATGTCATCATTCATTTATTCTCTCCTTAACAAAACTGCAAAAATATAAGCGGACTTCAATCTTTACCCGAAATTTCCATTTGCTTAAAAAAATCTTTATTTGATTTTGACGCTTTCAGTCTTTTGGTTAATTCTTCCATAACTTCTATAGAATTCATTGTACTGAAAAGATTTCTCATAATCCATATTTTATTTTTTTCATCTTCATTTAAAAGCATTTCTTCTTTTCTTGTTCCTGATCTTAATAAGTCTATTGCCGGATATACTCTTCTGTCTGCAAGTTTCCTGTCCAAATAAACTTCACAGTTGCCTGTCCCTTTAAATTCTTCAAATATAACATCATCCATTCTGCTTCCTGTTTCAATAAGCGCCGTAGCTATTATAGTCAAACTTCCGCCTTCTTCAATATTTCTTGCCGCGCCGAAAAATCTTTTAGGCCTCTGTAAAGCATTTGAATCAAGTCCTCCCGATAAAACTCTTCCGCTTGAAGGAATTGTCGTATTGTAGGCTCTTGCAAGCCTTGTTATGGAATCCAAAAGAATTACTACGTCTTTGCCGTGTTCAACCATTCTTTTTGCTTTTTCCAAAACCATTTCAGCTACCTGTATATGCCTGTCGGCAGGCTCGTCAAAGGTTGATGAAACGACCTCTCCTTTTACCGATCTCTGCATGTCTGTAACTTCTTCAGGTCTTTCATCTATTAGCAAGACCATGAGAACAATTTCTGGATTATTTTCGGTAATGGCATTTGCTATTTTTTGCAACAAAACCGTTTTGCCTGTTCTAGGAGGAGCATTCAGCAAAACTCTCTGCCCTTTCCCTATAGGGATAAACATATCTATAATTCTTGTGGAAATTTCATTTGTCTTTGTTTCCAAAACAAGTTTTTCCTCAGGATAAAGAGGAGTTAAATTATCAAACAAAGGTCTTTCCCTTATGTCTTCAAGGTTGTCTTCTCCGTTTATTGAAACTACTTTTAACAATGCAAAATATTTTTCATGATTTTGGGGAGGTCTTACATACCCTCCTACGGTATCTCCTTTTCTAAGGGCAAACTTTTTTATTTGAGGAGGAGCAATATATATATCGTCAGGACCTGATAAATAATTATAGTCTGTTGACCTAAGGAACCCGAAACCGTCATGTTTTATTTCTAAAACGCCTTCATCATAAACCTGCCCTTTTTCTTTCATTTGAGCTTCAAGAATTTTTGCAATTAATTCCTGTTTCCTTAAGCCGGTAATTGTTTCCACTTTAACTTCTTTTGCAATTTTTGTAAGCTCGGCCATTGTTTTTTTGGACAACACAGTTAAGTCCATAGATTCAGACATCCAACCCTCCATGACATTTAATATAATCACAATATTTAAAAATATGTGTATTTGTTTTGTTATTTTTGATTTGCATAAATAATGAATTGTTTTACAAATTTAAATATAAATTTTTATTCTTTTCTCTTTTTTGATTTAGTTTGCGGAAATTTTTGTTTGATTGTTTAAAATTATATACTTTTTATTATTTCATGTCAATTTAAATTTTTATTCATTTTTAATATGTCTTAAAGCATTCTTAGCTCTGATGTGGTCTGGATTGAGCCTGAGTGTCAGCTCCCACATTCTTTCCGCTTCAAAATATTTTCCTTTTGCATAAAGGATAAGTCCTTCCCTGTATTTTTCATCCGCCATTTTTTCGTCAATTTCAAAATGTTCGGCAACAATTTCAGGAAAATCTTTATTAACCCCTTCTTTTTTTATGGATAATGATAATTCTTTAACCGCTTTTTCTATATACTCCTTCGCAGCTGAATAATAATTAAAAGAGGTTGTATATTTTGACTTTCTGACAAAAGACTGAAGTTTTTCCATTTGTTTAATAGAAGCCACCCATTCTTTTGCATTAAATTTTTCGACACCTTCCTGAAGAAGAAGAGCAGCCTCCATATCAAAACGTTTCCTCTTTTCGTCTGTTGTTGAGATTTTTAACATCTTTTGCACTTTTTGGTAATATTCGTATACTTCTTTATTTTTATTATCAAATTGCAAATACTTCATCCATTCTTTCAGACACCGAGAATAATTCCCTGAATAATAATTAATATAACCTGAAGCGTATGAATAAACGTCAAAATCGTTTGTCAATGTTGAAACGGAATTATCTTTCATATTTTTTCTTATCTTTCTATAAAAAAACATTGGAGAATCGTAATTCGGGTAATCTAAAATTATTTTCTGCAGTAATTCCGTCGCATATAAATATTGTTTTTTTGAATAAAATCTTTTAGCTTTATTAAAAAAGAATTCAGCCTGTTTATGTGAAATTTTATCTTCTTTTAAAGCATGCTCGGCTTCGGACGCAAGA
>JBAYZJ010000001.1:0-34359 GCA_041672565.1 Endomicrobiaceae bacterium | reverse complement strand
TCTTTTTTTTGCACGTTTATATTCATTTTTTCTTTCGATATTTCTTTAAACTGTTTTTCAATATCTTTGCTTTTGTCTGACAAAGTTTTTTCCGATTTGGCTTTTTTAGACATTTCCAAAACCTGTTTATCAACTTGTTTATTATAATTTTCAAATTCTTCAATCTGTTTAATATTTTGCTGATGCACTGAAGACAGCAACTGTTCCTCTTTTTTTGCTTTTGTCTTATTGTTTAAAGTTTCCTGCAATTCTTCAAATTTAGTTTTTTCCCGTTCACTCTTTTCTTTTTGTCTGTTTGCATTCTGTTTTTCTTTTTCGAGGAAAGATTTATATTGTTCTAAATCATTATTTTTAGTTATGTTTTTTAACTTATTAAACTGCTCCGTTAATAAATCCAATTGATTTTTATATTGTTGGGATATAACATCTTTTTGTTCGGCGGAATGTTTCTGAAGCATTATTGTATTATCTATTTTGCGTTCATAATCCATGACTTTTGACGTTAAAGAATTTAATTCTTCACTTTTTGCCTGATTAAGAAGTTCGTCCTGTTTTTGTGACAATTCGGATTGTTTTTTCTGCATTTCTTCCAATAACTCGGATGTTTTACCCATTTTTTGTGCCGTTTGCAATTGTTTGTCCAAAACGTTATCTTTAAGATCAAGCATATTTTTTGCAATATCCATATTCATTTTCTCTTGTTTATCGCTCAACGACTTCATGTCATTTGATATATTATCCAGCTCTTTTTTTAAAGACTTCTCTTTTCCTTCCAGACTTTGCATTTGGCTTTTTAACTGTTGTTTATCTTGAATATTCTCTGTCTTCTGCATGGCATTATTTACATCCTGTTTTTCTTTTAAAAGTTCATCCAATGATTGCTTCATCTGACTTTGCTGCTGCGACAATTGTCCCATCTGCTGCATGTTTTCTTCAGCCATTTCCTGATTCAACTGATACATTTCATTCAGCATGCCCGCCTGATTCTGAGATTCTTTTGCAAGCACTTCCTGCTTTTGAAGACTTATCTGCTGCAATGTGTTTCTGACATATTGATTGTCTTTTTGTTCCTGTGAAAAATCAGAATTTTGACTGTCTTCTTCCTGCCTGCTTACAGTGTTATTATTAGGATTATTGCTTGAAGATGTTTTCCCTCCCGAAGGATTGCCGGTAGACGCAATAATATCTTCATGTTCATATGCATATTTAGACTTTTGCGACTTAGGATCATACACGGCATTAGGATCATTGTAAATAATATCTTTTTGCTCCTCAGCCAAATCTTTTTCATTCGTATAATCATCAGTATTAAGATTCCTTATAATCGTGTCTTTTTCTTCTTCTATCAAAAATTTCTTTTCGTCGTTGAACTGTCTCTTCATATATGCTTCTATTATTTTTTTAGGATTAACAACTTTTTCAGGTCTTACAACTTCTTGTACAATATCTTCTTCCATATTATCCAACATTTCAATTTTTTTATTGGTTTGCTCCATATTCGCTTTTAATTTTTGTTCAAGTTCTTGCTTTTTCTGTTCAAAAGAAGACATTTTTTCATAATTTTTATCGGAATTTTTTTGCATTTCGCTTGTAAGGCTGTCTTTTGACATTGCAAAAGAATTTTCATACTTCCGGGATGAAGTTTCATTAGCTTTTATTTTTTCTTCGATTTTATTTTTCTGTTCCGAAAGAGATTGTTTTTCTTCTAATAAATTTTGAACTTCATTCTTAATATCCTGACTGGCTTCTTGTTTTAATTCCTCCGCTTTTTCGTGCAGCTGTTCCGTTTCTTTTGACTTCTCTTCTTTCTGCAATGCGATATTATTCAGGTTATTATTAAGCTGCTCTTTTTTTTCCGTAAAATCAACTTTTTGCTGAAGTAAATCTTTCTTCATTTCTTCTATTAATTCCCTCAAGTCTTCCATTTTTCTAAACATATTTGATATATATTCAATATTAAATTTTGCATCAAGATCATCCGGATTGAAATTTAAGGAAGTTTTATAATAAGATAATGCTTTTTCGTAATCTTCTCCCATAAAATATATATTGCCAAGATTGTAATAGATTTCTGATTTGAGAAACCCGTCAATATTATTATTTTGCAGTAATTTTTCATAAACTGACGCGGCTTTGTCATAATTTCCGAATTTTAATTCCGTATTTGCATAGTTAAACTTTAAAACATAGTTTTTATCTCTTTTTACAATAAGATTTTTAAATTTGCTCAATGCCTCTTTAAAATTTTCAACCTGAAAATCAATAACGGCATAATTATTCTCTTTTTTTATGCTTATTACATAATGATAAATAAGTAAAATGCATAAACTAAGAATTATTAATACGGCAAATTTAATTTTAGTCATTATTACCTTCTTTAAAAACGGGCAAATATACCGCAAAAAAGAAAAAAACAAAAGCCATAAAAAGAAACGCCTGATATTTTTCTTCCCTACGGACTTCTTTGCTTGCTTCATCTTTAGCCTTATCTAAAGAATGCGCAATCTGCAGTATCTTAAATATAGAATCTTTATTTTCAGAAAGGTTTATATATTCCCCGCCTGTTTCATCAGCTATATAATGCAATGTATCTTCGTCAAGCTTTGTTATTACAATATTGCCGTTTTCATCTTTAAGAAAATCAGTGTATCCATTCTGATCTCTTATAGGAATCCTTGAACCTTCCGGATCGCCGATTCCTATGGTATATACCTTTGTCTTATATTTTTTCGCTTTTTCTATAAGTACATGCAGTCCGCTCTCGTCATCTTCTCCGTCCGTCACAAGAATAATAGCTTTTGCTCCTTCCGGAATATCCGCTGTGCCGTTTAACGCCAAATCAAGCGCTTTAGCTATTTTTGTTCCTCCAAGAGGCATATCGTCAATACTGATTGATTTTAAAAAATTATTTGCTGAAAAGACATCAAGAGTCATCGGACATTTCCAAAAAGCCGTTCCGGCAAAAACGACTATACCTATTTTATTTCCGTTAAATCCCGCTATAAGATTTGACAATACCTGTTTTGAAGCTTCAAGTCTGTTAGGCCTTAAATCTTCAGCCAGCATGCTTTTAGATACGTCCATAACAATAACAATAGTAGCCGCTTTTTTTGATATAAGAGTAGTTTTAGCGCCGTACTGCGGCCTTGCCAATGCTATGATTACAAAAATTAACGATAAAACAAGTAAAATAATTTTAAGTTTATAAGCGGCTATATTTAATTTTGATATTTTACTCAGAATTTCAAAATCGGCAAATTTTGCAATATTTTTTCTTTTTCTGTAAAAAAAATAAAACAAAACAAACGCGATAACGGGAACAAAAAACAATAAATTTAAAAATTCTTTATTCTCAAACATATTATGTTAACTTCCTTAGAAAAACATTTTCCAATAAAATTTTTAAAATCAAAAGACACAGCAAACACAAAATAAATTTATCAAAAACTTCTTCATAGCTTGTGAAATTTAAAGACTGCACTTCCGTTTTTTCCAATTTATCTATTTCTTTGATAATACTTTCCAGCATTTTTGTATTATTCGCCCTAAAATACTGTCCTCCCGTCATTTCCGCAATAGATGTGAGAGTTTCCTCATCAAGGTCCTGTTCTTCTACTTTCACAAGTTTCATTCCGGAAACAGGATCCATAACCTGATAATATGCTCCTTCTGGATCGCCTGCGCCTATCGCGTATATCTTTATTCCAAGACTTTTGGCAATTTCTCCTGCCGTTATCGGATCAACTTCGCCTATATTGTTAGCCCCGTCGGTAATAAGTATTATAATTTTACTTTTAGCCTCGCTGTCTTTTAATCTGTTTGTTGCCGTAACTATGGCGGATCCTATCGCAGTACCGTCTATCGAACTCATATTTGTCGCCGCCGCATTCAAAAGTTTTGTAACGCTGCTTATATCGTTTGTCAACGGCGACTGCGTAAACGCCAAACCGGAAAAGAAAACAAGTCCTATTCTGTCATGAGTTCTTGTTTTTACAAAATCGACCGCAATTTTTTTTGCGGCTTCAAGTCTGTTAACAGGTTCAAAATCAAGAGCCTCCATACTGGATGATATATCCAAAGCAATAATTATATCCGCTCCCTGATTAAGGACATCTTCCGTCTTTTCGCCTATTTGAGGTCTTGCAAGAGCGATTATAAAGATTATGAATATTAAATAATTAATTACTTTTACCAAAGGATAGAGTTTTATTTTTTTTGATTTTTTAATACCGTTAACTATGTCATACTGAGAAAAATTTATTAAATTTTTTCTTTTACTTTTATTTCTCATATACACATATACTAATACTATAAAAAGAATCGGAAACAATAAAAAAAATATAGGCGAGGCAAAATGCATTTATAATGCTCCTTATTTCGTTTCTTCTTTTTCACTTATATGCTGCTGATAATTTTCGACAATTTGCTTTGTTTGTCTAAAAACATTCAAAAAAGTTTCTTTATTAAGCATATTATCGGAATATTTAGCATTGTCATAACTTTTAAACAACGAATCAATTTCATCAAAATATCCGTTTAAAAAATTATTTTTATCTCGAAGCAATTCCAATAACTCGGTCGTCGTGATTTCCTTGCGGTGAAAATTTGATGCTTTTATAATAAATTGCTTAAAAATATTGCTCGTCAGAAAATAATATTCTTTAAGATGTTTTTTTGAACACTCTTCCTCAATGTGCAAATTATTTAATTTTCTCAAAGCTACCTCTCCGGGCGTAAATCCGTTCATTTTGATTACATTTAATATTTTGTCCCTTAGCACGTTTCTGTATGAAAAAAATATTACATAAATCAAAAACAAGAATGCTATTATGTAATATATTAAAGGAACAGACAACGCTCTTGGATATTTAATATCACGTATTGTCTTAAATTCATTCTTTTTAAAAAGGCTCTTAACATTTACCGGAACGGAATTACTGAAAAAAACAAATTTTTCCGCATTATCAGAATCATCTTTATTAGTATAGTAAAAACCTATCTGGGGTATTTCCGTTACTCCTACATCAAATGTGGTTATATCCATATCAATAATATATCTGTCTTTTTGTATCACGTCTTTTTTAAACGATAAGTCTAAAATATCCCACCCGTCAATAATTATATCGTCTTCATTTTGCAGAAGCCTGGCAAAAGAAGGTATAAAAATTTCTATTCTGACTTTTACTTTTTCTCCCGTAACGATATCGCTTTTGTCAGAGACTAAAACAGCCTTTGGAAATGTTACAAAAGAAAAAATATTTACCGAAGAAAAGAACAATATAAAAAAAACTAAAATCAATTTATATCTGCTCATTTTATCCTAACATTTTCCTTTTCTGCCTGTTGCTGAAAAATTTAACCAGCTGAGGCAAATAAGTTTCGCCTGTAGTTAAATTTATGACATCAACAGAAGATTTTTGAAATATTTCTTTTTTATTATTTTCTAATTCTTCCATTCTGGCATAATAAGCTTTCATCATCTTTTTACTTGAAGAATCTATAGTGTAAACTTTATTATACTCGGCGTCATAAAAATCTATCATGCCTATATCAGGCATATTTTTCTCTCTGGGGTCGGAAATGTTAATACATATTAAATCATGTCTTTTTGAAGTCAGCATTAAATCTTTTTCATACCCTATATCCTTAAAATCCGAAACTAAAAAAATAACTGCTTTTTTACGCCATATTTCATTTATAGCTTTAAGCCCTGTAGAAATGGATGTTTTAACTCCCTTAGGCTTAAAAGACAATAATTCATTAACCATTCTTAAAATATTATTTTTACCTTTTTTAGGGCGGATAACATGTTCTATTGAATCCGTAAACGACAGCATGCCGACTCTGTCATTATTTTTGATTGCTGAAAAAGCAAGGACTGAAACTACTTCCGCAGCCAAAGATACTTTTGTCTGATTTAAACTTCCGAAAGATTGAGATGCGGACATATCTATAAGAAATACGACTGTCATTTCTCTTTCTTCGGTAAAAACTTTTACAAAAGGCTTTTGCTGCCTTGCAGTAACATTCCAGTCGATATTTCTTACATCATCGCCATGCTGATATTCTCTTACTTCGGCAAATTCCATGCCTCTGCCTTTAAAAGTACTTTGATATTTCCCGCCAAGACCTTCGTTTACCAAACGATTTGAGCGGATTTCTATGTGTCTTATTTTCTTTTTGACAATATCTGATGAATTCATATTGTTATCCATAATTTTTAAGGTATTGGAACGCCTTCAAATACTCTTTTGATAATATCGTCAGTTTTTAAAGATTCCGCTTCGGCTTCATAAGTAAGAATTATTCTGTGTCTTAAAACATCCTGTCCTATTATTTTTACATCTTCCGGAATAACAAAACTTCTGCCTTGAAGGAATGCATATGCTTTTGAAGCAAGGGTAAGATTTATCGTGGCTCTAGGAGAACCGCCTATAGATATAAGAGATTTTAATTCATTTAAACCGTATTCTTCAGGTTGTCTTGTGGCAAATACTATATCTACTATATAATCCTTTATTTTATCATCAACATATATTTCATGAACTAAATCTTTTGATTTTTGCACATCATCCAGCGAAAGAACAGGAGTCGCTTTAACTTTAGTTTTTTGAGTCATTCTTTCAAGTATAATTTTTTCATCTTTTATATTAGGATAAACCACATTGAGTTTAAGCATAAATCTGTCAAGCTGCGCTTCAGGCAAAGGATATGTTCCTTCCTGTTCTATAGGATTTTGAGTGGCCATAACCAAAAACGGAGTCGGTAAAACATAGGTGGTATCGCTTATTGTAACCTGTCTTTCAGCCATCGCTTCAAGAAGCGCGCTTTGAACTTTTGCGGGAGATCTGTTTATTTCGTCGGCAAGAACAATATTTGTAAAAATAGGGCCTTTTTTTACTGAAAAATTTCCGCTTTGAGGATTATAAATTAATGTTCCTATTAAATCCGCAGGGAGTAAATCAGGAGTAAACTGAACTCTTTTAAAATCTGCCTGTATTGCATTTGCCAAAGAGTTTACGGCTAAAGTTTTAGCAAGACCCGGCAAACCTTCAAGCAATATATGCCCGTCTGCCAAAAGACCTATTAACATTCTTTCAAGGACATATTTTTGACCTACCAAAACATGTCCTATTTCTTCGACAAGTTTTGATATTGTGGCGCTTTCCTGTTTTATCTTATCATCCAATTCGTCAATGTTGATCTTTTCTTCCATCATGCCCCCTAAAATTTAATCATATTTTATTCTCTTATATTCCCGTTACCTCTGACAATAAATTTTGTTGTTGTGAGCTCTTTCGCCCCCATTACGCCTCTTGCATGAAGCTTATTTGTTGAAATGCCTATTTCCGCTCCCAAACCAAAAACACTTCCGTCATGCAGTCTTGTGGAAACATTATGAAAAACAGCCGCGCTGTCAACTTCTTTTAAAAATTTCTCCGCCCTGTCTTTGCTGTTTGTAATTATTGAATCGGAATGCGAAGATCCATATCTGTTAATGTGGGCTATTGCATCCTCCAACGAATTAACTACCTTTATCGAAATTATAAGGCTGTGATATTCGGTCATCCAGTCTTCTTCAACGGCGTCTATGACATTGCCGACTATTTCCTTTGTAAGTTTACACCCCCTGATTTCGACTCCAAGCATTTCATACTGTTTGCACAATACAGGCAAAACTTTTCCGGCAATATCTCTGTGGACCAAAACTGTTTCCGTAGCATTACAAACGCCGGGTCTCTGACATTTTGCATTGACCGAAATTTTAACCGCCATATTAATATCCGCTTCTTTATCAATATAAGTATGGCAAAGCCCGCTTCCGTGGGAAAGAATAGGAATTGTAGAATGCTGTTTAATAAAATCTATCATTTTCTCCCCGCCTCTAGGGATTAATAAATCTATCAATTTATCCAATTTGATTAATTCTGAAACGGCATTTCTGTCAACAATATCTATAAGAGTGACGGCGCCTGCTGGCATTCCTGCAGATTCTCCGGAAGAAGAAATAATATTTGCCAGTATTTTATTTGAATTTATAGCCTCAGATCCGCCTCTTAAGATAATTGAATTTCCTGATTTAATACATAAAGCCGACGCATCTACGGTAACATTAGGCCTTGATTCATATATCATAGCTATTGTCCCGAGAGGGACTCTGACTTTTTGAATATTTAAATTACCGTTGACAGTTCTTTTTTCTATAATTTCACCTACAGGATCCTCTTGCTTAACAATATTTCTGACGCCTTCTATCATATCGGCGATTCTTTTATCTGTAAGCTTAAGTCTGTCTATTAAAGCTTTATCAAGCCCGGCGTCTTTTGCGGCTTCAACGTCTATATCATTATGAAATATTATTTCTTTAATATTTTTTTCCAAGCCGTCTGCTATAGCCAAAAGTATCGCATTTTTTTGCTTAAAACTCATCAATCCGAGTTTTTGAGAAGCTATTTTTGCGGCTGAAACCTTTTTAACAACCAGTTGTTTTATTTCATTTTGTTCCATTTATTTTATGCTCTCTTTTATCCAATTTAATAAACCGCCTGAAAATAAAATTTCTTTCTGCCTTTCCGTGAAAGTATAATTTAATTTTATATTTTTTTCATTAACTTTTACAAATAAATCTTTATCACTTCTTATAATATTTTTTATATCTTCAAATTCTATCTTATCGGCAAGTTTGATATTTTCATAATCGGAAGGATTATCAAAGGTCAAAGGTATGATGCCGAAATTAATAAGATTTGCCAAATGTATTCTTGCAAAGGATTTGGTAACAACAATTTTTATTCCGAGATATCTCGGCGCAAGAGCGGCATGCTCTCTTGAAGAACCCTGTCCGTAATTTTCGGCTCCTATAATAATCCCGTTTCTGACATTTTTGGCTCTTGACACAAAATCTTTATCAACCGCGCCGAAAGTAAATTCCGATATTGCAGGCAAATTTGATCTTAAAGGAAGAATCTTTGCGCCTGCAGGCAATATATGATCTGTGGAAATATTATCGCCTACTTTTAAAACGACTTCGGCATTTATAGTGTCAGACATAGGTTCAAATTCAGGCAAAGATTTTATATTAGGACCTCTCACGATATCGGAAGCATTTTCTTCTGAAGGTTTCTGAAAATGTTCATCATTAACATAGAATTTTTCAGGAAGCTGTATTTCAGGTTTTGCTCCGAAATAAACCGTAGGATCGGTTATTTCTCCGGACAAAGCAGCCGCAAGCGCAACTTCAGGAGAACATAAAAATACCTGAGCATCCTTGGTTCCGCTTCTGCCTTCAAAATTTCTGTTAAAAGTTCTTAAAGAAACGGCTTTAGTTTTAGGAGCCTGACCCATCCCTATACAAGGACCGCATGCGCACTCCAATATTCTTGCGCCTGCATTTATAATATTAAATAACTCGCCGGAACTTGCAAGCATTGACATAACCTGCCTAGAACCAGGAGATAAAGTTAAGCTTGTATTTTCATTTATTTTTTTATCCTTCAGGACTTTTGAACACAATATCATATCAGCTAAAGAAGAGTTTGTGCAAGAACCTATGCAAACCTGATCAACTTTTACTCCCTTCAATTCTCTTACTTTTTTAACGTTATCAGGACTGTGAGGCATAGCAATTAAAGGTTCTAAAGCATTTAAATCTATCGTAATTTCTTCGTCATATTCCGAATTATCATCGGCAATCATTTCAACCCATACATTTTCTCTGTTTTGTCTGCTCAAAAAATCTTTCGTAATTTCATCCGAAGGGAATATAGTAGTCGTTGCTCCAAGCTCAGTTCCCATATTTGTTATTGTCGCTCTTTCGGGAACAGACAATGTCTTAACGCCTTCTCCTGCAAATTCAAAAATTTTACCTCTGCCGCCTTTAACCGACAACAATCTCAAAAGTTCCAAAATAATATCTTTTGCGCTTACCCAAGGTCTCAATTTACCGGTTAAATTCACCTTAACTATTTTAGGCATTGTTATAAAAAAAGACTGCCCCGCCATAGCACATGCGACATCAAGTCCTCCGGCTCCGAAAGAAAGCATCCCTATTCCTCCGCCTGTAGGCGTATGAGAATCCGAACCGATCAAAGTTTTGCCGGGAATTCCGAATCTTTCAAGATGAACCTGATGACAAATTCCGCTGCCGGCCGGCGAGAATATTATTCCGTATTTATTTGCTATTGTCTGCAAAAATTTATGATCATCCGCATTTTCAAAACCAGACTGTAAAGTATTATGATCGACATAGCTAACCGAAAGTTCTGTTTTTACTTTAGGAACACCCATTGCCTCAAACTGTAAATACGCCATTGTTCCTGTTGCATCTTGAGTTAATGTTTGATCTATTCTAAGACCGATTTCATTACCAATTTCCATCGTTCCTGAAACTAAATGCTGTTTTATAATTTTTTTTGCCAAATTCATACAATGCTCCATATTAATATTGTTCTTTTTATTTTACTAAATTCAAAAGTTTTTTTCATAAATATGTAAGAAAATATAGTATCAACCTATTTTAAAAGCAAAATTCCGGTCATATGTTATGACCGGAATTTAAGTTTTATGAATAAAAGATTTTATCAGAAAGTCGCAATTATTGATTTTGCCAATCTGGATCTTATATCAACGGCAGACTGTCCCGTGATTTCAGAACCGTTAACTTCATCTTTTCTGCCGTCTTTCCATAATATCTCAATCTTCTTGATTTTCATATCATTAAGATATGTACTTTTCTTTGATTTGTTTATATAAACAATATCTGTGGAGGAAAACAATTTTGCGCAAAATTTACCGTCTTTAGCAAAATAAGAAGAATGTATTAAAGGTCTTAAATTGAAGATCAAATTGTTTTTTCCATCAGTTAAAAATGGTTTTTGACCTAGAACCATAGTTATCCACATATCAATAAATTCCGCAGTAGACCCGCTGAGCCTTGCGACAAAACCTCTCCCCCAGTTTTTTTTATCAGGAAAAGCGCTTGAAGAAATGAACGAAGAATTTTCCAATATGCTTCTTCCGTAGATTTGAGGATCCAAAAAACAAGGAAAACAAGTTTTTACAGAGTCAAAAAATTCTTCATAAAGACCGGCTTTAAAAAGCCCTAAAAGATATTTAAATTCCATATGCATAAATACTGACTCATTTTCAAGCCATCCAGGCAGAAAAACTCTTGTTCTTCCTATTTCATTTGATTCGCTCAACAAAGAATCACAAACTTTATACATTTTTAAATTCTTATCATACAAACCGCTTTTCTTCAAAGAATTAAAATGTTTTTTTGCATTATCTTTATCTGTTTCCATTCTCATAAAGTGAGTTTCGGACTCTAAGAATAAAGGCAACGGATATTGAGCAAATTTAGAAACTTTTACGCAAGGAAGCCCTTTTATATTTTTTTCGTTGTTTTTTTGATACTTTACGGCTTCATATCTGAAATAAGTCAAATAAAGGTTTGTTTTTTTGTCTAAAGCTTTCTTTAATCCGGCATTTATTTTTGCTACGGCTTTTTTTATAAATTCCGATATATCATCAATCTTTATTTCTTCTTCTTTTCCGTCTATACCGAAAATAACGGAATTTCTGTAATTTTCTTTTAACGCAGAAGCTTTATCCCAAAACGTAAATGCATCGGTTTTTTGATTCAAAAGTTTTAACAATCCTTTAAAGAGAAGCGCAACTTCAAACGGTACAAATATTTGTTCGTCTTTATTATTTTTGAGCATTTGTCCGAAAAAAAGCATAAGTTTTCTTAACTCAAAAACCTCTGGAGTCGAAGAACCGAAAAGTCCCGGCAAACCATTTAATGAGTCATACCAACCTGGCTTATCAGATTCCATCTCTATTCCTACGCCTTCACTGTCTAAAGTTGCAAATTTTACAGACATCAAAGTAATAAATTTCGACGCCAGCGTAGTATTGTAAACACTGCCTTTACCCATATTCGTTCTTAATGCGTTAGGATTATTTTTCCTTGAAGAAATCAAAGCGGCTTTCTCATCTGACTTAACAACAGAGCCGAATTGTCTTACAGTTCCTTCGGGAGTTAAAACATATTTTTTTGATCTCGGCAAGACATAATGGTCTGAATCGTAATATATATATGTTTTGTCTTTAAAAAATAATTCTCTTTCTTTTTCAGGATAAACGCTTAAATAACTTTCAACCAAATCAAAATTATATTTCCAGTGATCAACCCAAAATCCTTCTCCGTGGCTTGCGTCGTTGACCGCCCTGGATGACGTAACGATTTTAGATATAAAATCCTCGAATTTTATTTTTGTTTTTATTTTTGAAAATTCTATAAATGTTGCAAGAGAACCCGGTTCAAAAGGTTTTGTAAAAAACCGGTTTAATTTTTTTTCATCTTCTTTTGAAACCAAATCTTTAATGATCTCTCTATATGCCGATCCTTTCAGGTCCAAAACGAATAATGTTCCTTTAACAACCAACGGATTGCATCCGTCTATCTGAAGCAAATTATAAAATATTTTAACTGCGCTGTCTTTCACATTAGGATTGAAGAAAATATCTTTTCTTCTGTTTTGATTCACGTCTCTGTAATTTCCGTTACCCTGCGAATAGTAATTAGGGGAAACCTGAAAATCGTTATAATCTCTTTCCAAATCGCCGTGCTTTCTCGAATAGACATAATACATTGCTGATTTATCATTATATTTAAACTCTATAGGAAGCCCGCCTCTCATAACATTATCAAGATAATTTTGTCTGCAATACATGTCGAATGCAGGTATTGCGGATTTTGTAGCCATATTGTCAGTGATAGAATTTATTAAATCTTTATTCTCCAAACATTTCTCATTAAAATAAACAGAATCAAGTTTTTTTACATATTTATTTAAAGACTCTACGCTGTCAATGTGTCCTATAACCGAATATACCGTAATTTGCTTTGCCGATTTCAAACTTTGTTTAACATAGCTGAAAGCTGAAGGATATTTATTATCAGCAAACTGCGATTTAGGATATTTAAAATCGCCGTTAAACAAATTTTCCGGATAAGAAAAACTCGTATCCGATCCGAACAAGATTTCAGGATCTATTATAATATCGGTTTTTTTTGTTTTTTTATCTTCCGTAAACGAGTAAAAGAAATTCCCTTCCGTAATTTCAACGACTTCAGGTCTGTCTTCAACTTCAACTTTCAGCCTGTAAAAAGGGACTCCGTTTTTATCAAAATTATCGACTGTTGTCCATGCTTGTATTGTGGTCGACATATATTTTTGCGCATACACATTTGTATAGTAAGGCAGCACTTTAGGCATGCCGTCCGCTATTTCGACTGACATGTCAGTTTTTGAAATATTTTCAACGGTAACAGATCTTAAAAGACCCGCCAGAGGCTGATTAGGCAGAGTAAAATATTTCACGTTAATTTTAACGCCGATTTTTGCATTTATTTCTTCTATTAAAAGTTCATGAGCGGAAATATACATATTCTGCTTAATATCTTTAACGGAAACTGAATTATTCTTAAACGGTTCGTAACATATTGTTTCTTTTGCTTTCTTTATTTTCAAAAACGTTCTAAAACCAAAAGTATTTACTAAATTATAAGTCGTGTTTGCAGGATAAAATTCCATTATTGCATAGTTTTTATTTTTTATACCGAAAGAACTGATGCACTGCCCTCTGTTAACATAATACGCCCACATAGGAATGCCTTTAACGCCGGCTATCCCCGGGAAAAAGCTTGCAAACGTCGGTGCTAAATTATAATTTTCAATGACGAAAACGCCGTCTTTATTTAAATAATGCCTATATTTACCGCCCATTATATTCTCCCTTTTTATGTTTATATTTTTATTTGCTTTTAAAAACTCTTTTGAAGATAAAATCAACATTTTTAAAATGTGTTTTAATGTCGCAGTCTCTTCTTATTTCTTTTTCCGACAAATATTTCTTGATTTCATCATTTTTTAAGGCAACTTCTTCGAGACTTATTCTCTTTTCTCTTGCTTCGAACGCAAGCTTTTGCATTAAAGCATAAGATTTTTCTCTTGTTAACCCTTTATCAACTAAAGATAAAAGCAAAGTGCCTGAAAAAATAACGTCTTTCGTTTTATCTAAATTAATCTGCATGTTTTCAGGATATACATTAAGTCCCGATAACAACCCCTGCATTCTTTTAAGCATATAATGCAGTCCGATTGTCGCATCAGGCATCATTATTCTCTCAGTAGAAGAATGGCTGATATCTCTTTCGTGCCATAAAGCTATATTTTCCATGGCCGTTACGGCATAACCTCTAAGAAGTCTGGCAAAACCGCAGATATTCTCCGATATTATAGGATTTCTTTTATGCGGCATTGCGGAAGACCCTTTTTGACCTTTTGTAAAAGGCTCTTCGGCTTCGGCGACTTCAGTTCTTTGCAAATGTCTTATCTCTACTGCAATTCTTTCAAGGTTGCTTCCTACATGAGCTATCGCTGACAAAAAAATCGAATGTCTGTCTCTCGGAACTATTTGAGTTGAAACAGGTTCCGGAAGCAAACCCATTTTTTTGCATACATACTGCTCAACTTTGGGACTTAAATGAGCAAATGTTCCGACAGCTCCGGAAATTTTTCCATAGCTTACTGTTTTCAATGCATACTGCAATCTGTCTAAAGATCTTTTCAATTCGCTGTACCAAGTTGCAACTTTTAATCCGAATGTCGTAGGCTCCGCATGAACACCGTGCGTTCTGCCCATTGTCGGAGTATATTTATATTGTTTTGCCAGTTTTTTTGTTATGTCACATAATTTTTTAGTTTCTTCTATAAGAAGAAGACAAGCCTGTCTCATCTGAGCCGCAAGCGCGGTATCAAGGACATCAGATGACGTCATGCCCAAATGCAAGAATCTTGCTTCAGGTCCTATGGATTCAACTACTGCCGTCAAAAAAGAAATGACGTCATGCTTCACGGTTAACTCTATTTCATTAATTCTGTCAATATTAATTTTAGCTTTTTTCTTTACCTTATCAACTGCTGATTTAGGAATAACCCCAGACTGAGACATCGCTTCTGCCGCATAAATTTCAACATCTAACATCTTTTTAAATCTGTTTTCATCTGACCAAATAGAAGCCATTTCAGGCTTAGTATACCTTGGAATCATATCTCCCTCTTTTTTTTTATATTAACCAACCTCATTATTAATAGTCTTGTACATAAAATCTATAATCCAGTTTTTAAAAGCCCACCAACACTGCATTTCTATTTCTTCAAATTTAATTTTTTCCACAATTTTTTTATTATTTAACATTTCTTTTACTTTTGAATAATTCCCCTGTATATAAGCAAATATCAATTCACTAATATAAATTATATCTTTTCTTTTTGCTTGTTCTTCAATATTGCCTTCAGATTCATAGTTTATTTCTTTATCCAATTCCTTTAACTTTTCAATATACTCCTGCATTTTCGGTATATTATATAAATCCGAGATATTTTTATAAAATGAATAAAAGAATATCTCTCCTAAAGCATCACGATAAGCCGAAAACATATCCTGTCTGCCAAAATTCATGACATTTTCAATTTTTGAGACACCGTATATATCATTATTTTCTCTGATTATATTAATTCTGTGTCTTTTTGACAAAGCGTTTAAAAATTCTTTTGCAATAATTATGTGCAAGTTTACGGCAGGATGTATAATATCTATAAAATAATTATATCCTATAATTTCATCCAAATTATCTATTTTATCCGAAACATCTACCAAAGGTACGTCATATTTTACGGCAAGCTCTCTTATTATTTTATTCTGGTATCTTGTAGGTCTTGGATCCTCGCCGTATTCAATCCCGTTAAGATAGGCAGCATTTGCTTCTTTAATTTGTTTACGTCTTTCATATATTTTACCTATTCTGTACCATATTTGCGATTTATCTTTCCGCACATCCAATAAATTATTACATTTTTTAAACGCAGCATCATATTCTTTATTACTTATTAAATTATCTATTTCAATAATTTCTTTTCTTAATTCTTCATCATTCATCAACGAAATAATGTTGTTTGGTCTGCAGCCCGCATAATTACCTAATATTGTTGATAAATAAATTTCATCTCCGAATTTCTGCGCTGAAAAAACAATTTTCTCATATTCATATCTAAAATTAGGCATATTATTAAAATAATTTTTAACAAATCCCAATAAATATATATTTAAATACCAGGTATTTGAACCCTCAGAAAAATTATAAGACCAATCATTTGTTCCCATATAAGCGAGTAAAATACCTTTTCTGAACGGATGAAAAAGTTTATACTTGTAATATCTCAAATACTGTTGAGATAATCTCTGCCCGTCTTCTG
Source organism: Endomicrobiaceae bacterium (assembly GCA_041672565.1). Taxonomy (GTDB): domain Bacteria; phylum Elusimicrobiota; class Endomicrobiia; order Endomicrobiales; family Endomicrobiaceae; genus Praeruminimicrobium. Next base: position 18,034 of record JBAYZJ010000001.1, on the reverse strand, counting down.
CCAGCATAATAAATTCTACTTCTTTCCCATCTATTTCAGTGTTAATATAGTAGTCTATTATTTTAGAAAAAGAAATTTTACCTTTATAAGGATGCCCCCATGAGGAAGACTCTCCCAGTATATAAACATATGTTTTTTTATCATCTTTAGGCAAATTTCTGTAAATAACAGGAATACATTGTAAAAACAACTCGAATATTAAAACGCTTATTATAATTATTATTACAACGGATATTACTAAATAAAGTATTTTTTTCACTTCTTTCCTCAAACAGGAAGTATAGCATTAAATTATAAGTTTATTTTTATTATATTCTATAACTTTTTTGATAGCTTCAGGATATATTTTATGTTCTATTTTTAAGACCTTTTCAGCTACTATTTCAGGAGTATCATTTTCACCTACATCCACATATCCCTGAATTATAATTTCACCCGTATCATAATTTTCATCGGCAAAATGTACCGTAGCTCCGGACTTTTGTTCTTTAGCTTTAACGACCGCTTCATGCACAAAATGCCCGTACATTCCTTTCCCTCCAAATTTCGGGAGCAGCGCAGGATGAATATTCAATATCTTTTTTTTATATTCGTTTACTATAATATCTGAAAGTTTCTTCATATACCCCGCCATGCAAATCAAATCAATCTTGCAATTCTTTAAAATATTAAAAATCCGCCTATCATATTCCTCTCGTTGCATATTTTTATAATCGAGAGAAAAATTCTTTATATTTTCATTTTTTGCTCTTTGCAGACCGAAAGCGTCGGGGTTGCTTGATATAACAACCGCAACTTCCGCAATATCTTTTAAAATCCCGGTCTTTGTAGAATCAATAATTGACTGTAAATTAGATCCGCCGCCTGAAATTAAAACAGCTAATTTATTCATTTTTTAATCCTTATTAAATACTATTAAAAAACACGAGACGGCAAAACTTTCAGGTCTATGTTTTTGCCGTCTTGTTTATTAATGTGAATTTATTATTTTCACTATGCAGCCTGCGTCAGACAAGTTCAACACCTTTTGCGCCCTTTTCAACGCGCCCTATGATTTTTGAACCTTTAAAATATTTTTTTATATCGCCGGCATAATCAGCTCTTGCAAAAATCGCCATACCTATACCCATATTTAAAGTTCTGTATATATCCTCTTCAGGAACATTTCCTTTCTTTTTGATTATTTCAAATATTTCAGGAACTTTCCATGATTTTTTTTCTATTACAACATGCGCGTCCTGAGGCAAAATTCTTCCCATTTTATCATAAAAGCTCCCGCCGGTAATATGAGAGAGTCCTACTATTTTATTTTTTTTGCCGCTGTTGAATTTTTTTAATGCGGCAAGGACTTCTCTGACGTATATTTTTGTAGGGGCAAGCAACTGCTTTGAATATTTTTTTAATTCTTTTTCATTAAAAACTTTTCTTATAAGAGAATATCCGTTGGAATGAGGTCCGCTTGACGGAAGGCCTATAACTATATCTCCATCTTTAATATCTTTTCCTGTTATTTCTTTTCCTTTTTCGACAACGCCTACGGAAAAACCTGCTAAATCATATTCTTCACCCTTATAAAATCCAGGCATTTCTGCGGTTTCTCCTCCGATAAGCTGCGAATCCGCCTGTTTACAGCCCTCAGCGATACCTTTAATAACCTGCTCCGCAAGAGCGACATTGAGTTTCCCGCATGCAAAATAATCTAGAAAAAATAACGGCTTTGCCCCGCAGCATATAAGATCGTTTACATTCATTGCAACTAAATCTATACCTACAGTATCATGTTTATCAACCAAAAAAGCTATTTTTAGTTTTGTTCCTACACCGTCGGTAGAACTTACCAAATTATACTTTGTACCGTTTAAAGGAAACAATCCGCCGAAACCGCCTATTTTTGGCAAATTCTTTTTTATTTTTTTGACAAGTTCGTTCCCAGCATCAATATTAACGCCAGATTTTTTGTATGTAACAGCCATTTCTTTCTCCTATTTTTATTTTCTGCTGCCCGGTTTTACAGGAGAACTTCCCTGCTTGCATAAAGGACATTCTTCAGGCTTATAGCTTTTTACTTCCAAACTCAATAAAGAAAATCTCGGAACGCCGAAATCAACTTTACCGGCGCTTCTGTCAACTAAAGAACAAACTGCGGCTACATCCGCTCCAAGAGGAGTAATAGAATCTATCACTTCTCTTGTTGACAATCCTGTAGTAATAACATCTTCAACGACAAGGACTTTTTCGCCTTTATTTATTTCAAAACCTCTTCTTAAAACAAGTTTACCGTCAACTCTTTCGCAGAATATAGCTCTTTTATCAAAAGCTCTTCCCATTTCATGACCTATAATTATTCCCCCCATGGCAGGAGAAACTATCAAATCTATATTTTTGACTTTCTTTAATATTTCACATTTTAAATTTTCGGCTAATATTGACGCTATTTTAGGATTTTGTAAAATTAAAGCAGATTGAAAATATGTATCCGAATGCAACCCGCTTGATAATAAAAAATGACCGTTCAGAAGAGCATTATACTTTTTAAAAAGTTCTTTCATTTCGTTTTGTTCCACCTTACAACTCCTTTATAGATTCATATACATTTTTTGCAGCTTTAACAGGATCTTCAGCCTCTATTACAGGTCTTCCTACGACAATATAATCCGCCCCTGCCTTAACTGCGCTTTCAGGCGTTGCAACTCTCTTTTGGTCATCATTTGCTTTGGCAGGTCTTATTCCTGGAGTTATGACTTCAAATTCTTTACCGCATGTTTTTTTTATAGTTTCAATTTCAAGAGGAGACGATATAACGCCGTTTACACCGCATTCTTTTGCCAGTGCTGCCCTGCCGAGAACTTCTTCCGGAGTTGTTATCTGGCTGGTTAAAACGGTAACTGCCCAAATTTTAGGACGATTTTCAACTGAACACGCAAGCTTCAACATTTCATCTCCGCCGCAGGAATGAACGGTTAAACTGTATACGCCCAAGTCGCGGGCTGACATTACAGACCTTTGAACAGTGGCCGGTATATCGTGAAATTTAAGATCCAGAAAAACTTTTTTACCGTTATTATTTATCATCTTAATTATTTCTCTTCCTGACTGTAAAAACAATATCGGTCCTACTTTGAATATATCTATGTAAGGACTTAAATCTTTTACCAATTTTTCTGCTTTTTTAAAATCAAAAACATCTAACGCCAAAATAGTTTTTTTCATAATTTAACCTTGCCGATCAAATCTTTTATATTTGATATTTTTTTATTTTTTAAATATTCTTGAAGCTCTTTTGCCGTTGACTCAAAAACATCAGGATCAACCAATGCGGCAGTTCCCATGCTTACGCATCTTGCTCCGGCTAAAAGAAATTCGATTACATCATTTCCGTTGCATATGCCTCCGCAGCCTATAATAGGAATTTTAATTTTTTGATATGCGTCATATACGCATCGTAAAGCCATAGGCTTTACGCAAGGACCTGACATTCCGCCTTTAACCGTAGATAATTTAGGTTTAAAAGTATCAATATCTATTGCCATGGCTGGAAAAGTATTAGTAAGAGTCACGGCAGCGGCTCCGCAATCCTGCGCAGTCTGCGAAAGCAAAGCGATGTCCTGAACCTGAGGAGACAATTTCGCAATTACAGGAAATTTAGAAATCTTTTTGACTTTTCTTATTATACCGGCGAACAAATTAATGTCCTGAGAAATTATAGTTTTTTTTAAATTAGGGCATGAGAGATTCAATTCGACTGCGGATATTTTATTAAAAGCATTTAATATTTTTACAGTCTTAACATAATCGTCAGTGCAGGCTCCGGCGACGCTGACTATAACGGGAACTTTTAATTTCAAAACATTTTCCAGCTTATCTTCAACAAATTTATGCACGCCTACGTTTTGAAGACCTATTGTATTAAGCATACCTGAAGAAACTTCGGCTATTCTCGGCTGGGGATTTCCCTGTCTTGCCTCAAACGTTATTGTCTTAGTTATTATAGCGCCTATTTTATTTAAATCAGCCAAATCTGTTAATTCGTCTCCGTACCCGAAAGTGCCTGAAGCCGTAAGCAGAGGCGTTTTTAAGTTTATTCCGATAAAATCTGTGCAAATATTATTTTTCATAAGTTAATTATTATATCTTTTAGAATGGTTTTTTTCAAACTTTATGACATAACTGCAATTTAATTGTTTAATATCATTAATTTCAATTTATTTTTAAACTCTTTTAATGCCATAGCTCTGTGGCTTATTTCATTTTTTATGCCGTTGCCGAGCTCTGCAAAAGTTTTGTTATATTCTTTTACAAAAAAAATCGGATCATAACCGAAACCTTTTGAACCTGATAAATCCATGCTGATTAATCCGTTAATTTCTCCGTTTGAAAGAATATGAATATTGCCATGCGGGTCGCTTAATGCTATTACGCATCTGAATTTTGCTTTTCTTTCTTCAGCCGGCACACCCGAAAGCGCTTTTAAAAGCTTTTGGTTATTGTCATCGTAAGAACAATCTTCGCCTGCATACCTTGAGGAATATACTCCGGGTGCTCCGTTTAAATATGCAACTTCAAGCCCGGTATCATCGGCTAATGCCCATTTATTAAAAAATTTTGCGACTTCTACGGCTTTTTTAACGGCATTTTCTTCCAAAGTATTGCCGTCTTCAACAACCTCGGGATACTTTGTGAATTCTATCATAGGCTTTACGGCTATGCCCAAATCTTTTAATATATCCGTTATTTCAAATACTTTATGTTTGTTGCCTGTAGCAAGTATTATTTCATCTATTTTCATAATTTTCCCAAAGCCTTTTTCTGCGCCGCGGTTATTTTCTGTATTCCTGAAAACGCCGCATCAATCATATTGTTTAAATCTTTCCTTGAAAAAAGACCTCCTTCGGCGGTACCCTGAACTTCAATTAAATCACCCTTGTCAGTCATAACTACATTCATATCTACATCGGCTACATTGTCTTCTTTGGCGGATAAATCAAGAACCATTTTCCCGTTTGCAAAGCCTACGCTTACTGCTCCTATAAAATCTTTTACGGGAAGTTCCTGTATAATTTTCTTTTTCCGCAAATTTTTAAGCGCTAAAACTAAAGCTACAAACCCGCCGTTTACTGACGCAGTTCTTGTGCCTCCGTCAGCCCTTATAACGTCGCAGTCTATCGTTATGGTTCTTTTGCCTAATTTTTTTAAATCAACGCTGGCTCTTAAAGATCTTCCTATTAATCTTGATATTTCCTGAGCTCTGCCGTTTTGCAGTCTTTTTCTGGATATTCTTTCATTACATGATCTCGGCATCATGGAATATTCCGCCGTTACCCACCCTTCATCAGTTTTTTTTGCTTCCATAAAAGGAGGAACTTTTTCTTCAACCGTAGCCACACACAACACTTTGGTCTCTCCCAAAGAAAACATACATGACCCTTCAGCATGCTTCAAATAATTTTTAACTATTTTTATTTTTCTCATTTAAATAACCTTTTTATTTATTTCATCTTTTTTTTACGTTACAAGTTAGCCGATAAACTCAAGACTTTTGTTCAAAGCCGCAATTTTAACGTCGGCATCGCTCAGTCTTATTTTCATTTTATCTACTTCTTCCTTAGGAGCACGCGTTACAAAAGATTCGTTTGAAAGTTTTTTAGAGCATCTTTCTTTATCCTGTTCCAATAATAAAATTTCTTTATTGATTCTGGCTTTTTCTTTATCAATATCTATTAAACCTTCCAAAGGTATAAATATTTCAAAACCCGTAGCAACGGCAAGAGCTGAATTTTTTTGTCTTTTAATATCCTTACCCAAAGTCAAAGTTTTTATTTTTGCAATACCTTTAATATAATCCTGGTTATTGATTACTATTGAAGATTTTAAATCATCCAGAACATTTACAAAAGCATCAATAAAAACCGCAGGAGAAACATTCATCTCGCTTCTTATATTTCTTACCTTAGAAATTATTTCCTGTATAACCGCCATTTCTTTTGTTTCTTCTGCAAAAATCAATTTATCATTGTATTCCGGAAAATCACTCAAAACGACGCTTTCTTGTTTATCGTTAAAAATAGTCCATATTTCATCCGTAATAAAAGGCATAATCGGAGAAAGCATTTTAATAGTACCTTTTAAAATATAAAGAAGAACGGACAAAACCTGTTTTTTCTCTTCCTGATTTTCGGAAGTCATTCTTATTTTTGACAATTCTATATACCAATCGCAAAATTTTGTCCAGAAGAAATCATAAAGAGTTCTCGCGGCAACATCAATATCATAAATTTCAAAAGCCCTTGTTACGTTTTGTACTGTTAAATTATACTCGCTGATAATCCATTTGTCTGACAATTCTTTCAATACAGGTTCATCAGATATTTTTAAATCTCCCATATTCATAAGAATGAATCTTGATGCGTTCCATATTTTATTTGCAAAATTCCTTGCGCTCAAAAAAGATTCGTCTGATATCTGCATATCTCTTCCGGGAGCTGCAACCTGAGCAAGTGCAAATCTTAGAGCATCAGTTCCGAATTTATCCATAATTTCTAAAGGATTTACGACATTTCCTAAAGATTTTGACATTTTCTTGCCTGACTTGTCTCTGACTATACCGTGTATAAAAACATCCTTAAACGGAACATCGTTTAAGAATTCAAGCCCCATTTGAACCATTCTCGCAACCCACAAATAAAGTATTTCATGACCTGTTACAAGCACGCCTGTAGGATAATAATATTTTAATTCTTCATTATCAGGCTTTTCCCCCCAGTGAAATACGCTGAACGGCCACAAAGCGGATGAAAACCATGTATCCAAAACGTCATTATCCTGCACAATCTTCGTATTGCCGCAACAAGGACATTTTTCAGGTTTTTCTTCGGAAACTATAAGATTACATGAAGTTCTTGCACCATTTTCGTCAACACAGTAATAAACCGGAATCCTGTGTCCCCACCATATCTGTCTGCTGATACACCAGTCTCTTAAATTTTCAAGCCATGCGGTATAAGGTTTTTGCCATGAAGAGGGATAAAATTTTACTTCGCCGTTGCCGGCAACTTCAGCAGCTTTTTTAGACATTTCGTCAACTTTTAGAAACCATTGTTCCGACATTATAGGCTCTATAGTCGTTGAACATCTGTAACATCTGCCTACAGAATGGCTGTAATCTTCAGTTTTCAGAAGATAGCCCTGATCATGTAAATCATTAACTATAAGTTCTCTTGCTTCTTTTACGTTTAAACCTTTATATTTTTCAACTAAATCAGTCATTTTCCCGTCAGCGTCAATTACTTCAAGAATTTCAAGATCATGCCTTCTTGCAATTTCATAATCCGTGCCGTCATGTGCAGGAGTCACCTTTACTGCTCCTGTGCCGAACACAGTATCAACAATATAATCCGCAACAATCTTAATTTCTCTTCCTGTAAGAGGAAGAATAACTGTTCTGCCTACTAAATCTTTATATCTGTCATCGTTAGGATTTACTGCGACCGCCGTGTCTCCAAGCATTGTTTCAGGCCTTGTAGTCGCAACCGTAAGAAAATCACTTGAATTTTTTATCGGATATTTTATATACCATAAGTTTCCTTTTTCCTGAACATACTCAACTTCAATATCAGATAAAGCAGTATTACATCTTGTGCACCAGTTAACAAGCCTTTTACCTCTGTAAATCAATCCTCTGTCATAAAAATTCTTAAACGCTTTTTTAACAGATTTTGAGCAAGCCTCATCCATAGTAAATCTTGTTCTGTCCCAGTCAAGCCCGCAGCCTAATTTTTTCAATTGATCCAAAATGGTATCGCCTGTTTCTTCCCTCCACTGCCACATCTTTTCAACGAATTTTTCTCTGCCAAGATCATATTTTGTTTTTCCTTCTTTCTTTAGAAGTTTTTCAACGACATTTTGCGTCGCTATTCCGCCGTGGTCCGTCCCGGGAACCCATAAAGTATTATATCCCTGCATTTTTTTGAATCTTATTATTATATCCTGAAGAGTATTGTTCAAAGCATGACCCATATGCAAAGAACCCGTTACGTTCGGAGGAGGGATTACCACTGTAAAAGATTTTTTGCCGTTATCTATTTTAGAAGAAAACGTTTTATTTCTAATCCAGTAATCAACCCATTTTTCTTCTACTTTTTTTGCATCGTAAATTTTTTCCATTTCCATTGTTTTGCCTTTGTATGTTATTTCTGATTTATTGCCGCCTGAGCTTCAGCGCTGCCGAGCTCAGCTGCTTTTTTTAAATATTCTTCCGACTTTTCTTTATCACCGTTTTCACCGTAAATTAACCCGACCATATAAAAAGCTCCCTCATGAGTAGGGTTAACTTCCGTTAACTTTTCAAACATTTTTAAAGAATTTTCATTATCGCCGTTCTTTTTATAATACATTCCCAAATCATATAAAGCAGGCTGACAGCTGTCAGATGCTTCAAGAGCTTTTTTATAATAAGATATTTCTTCTTCGTAGTTCTCTTTAATACCGTAACATAATCCCGCATTATAAAGAGCATTAGCTACCATATCTTTATCTTTTTCCGTTGCCGCAGCAGTGTTAAAAAAAGCTATAGCCTGATCATATTGTTTGTTTTTTGCGGCTTCTATACCTTTTTTATAATCCGACACAGGAACCTGCTGCGTGCAGGCCGCAGCAAAAACAAGTGCTAAAAACAATCCGATAATTTTTTTCATTTTTCCTCCGGACATCATTTTTCAAATTTGAATCCTGACAAATTCCAGACATTAATATCTTCCATGCATAAATAAACGGAAACTTTATCGCTGCGCAGCTTTATTTGTTCAAGTAAATATTTGTAAATTTCGATTCTCCGGGACGTTTCATATCTTAATTTTCCGTCATGAGACAACAACAGTTCTTCATCAAGAATTTTATTTTTTGAAAATCTGTTTTCTATTACTTTTTTTAAAACCGCAGGCATTCTTAAAGAACCCACGCTTATCCATTTTATATATTTTCCATCTATAAAATCAAATATATCATCTATTGCTTTTTTATAGCCTTGCCGCCAGCCTGTGTAAAGTATTACCGGATCAAAGTGAAATCCGACACTGTATCCTGCTTGAACGCATTTTTTTGCAGCAAGCAGCCTGTCTTTAAGTTTCGGAGCGCAGAACTCATTTTCCCCTATCATTTTTTCACTGTTGACCGACCAAGAAACGACAATATTTCTGCTTCCGCCAAGTTTCAGCAAATTATCTATATTTATACTTTTTGTTTTGAACTCGAAAGAGATATGTTTATTTTCTTTAAAAAACTTCACTATATCAGTTGAAAATAAAGTAATATCGTCAAATAACAACGAGTCGGTAAATTCACCGCTGCCTACTCGCGGTAAATCGAACAAATGATTTTTGACCGGTTTAATTCTTTCTTTACAAAGAAAATCCGATATATTGCACGGTAAAATGATTCCAGAAACATTTTGATATCCCTGCAAAAAACAATAACTGCATTCATAAAGACAACCGTATCCTGTATTTAAAATTGAATAATTACAGCAAAATACGTTTTTTGTACACGGACACGGTTTGAAAAAATCATATTTTTCATTTGTTAAAAATAAATTTTCTTTTCTTCTGTTATATCCGTTGACTGAAAATTTATTTTCGCATAAAAACTTTTTCAATGATTCTATTTCAATAAAAACCGCATTCGCATATAAAGTTTTTATTCTTCCGTAAAGAGCTGAATTTACCACATCTTTTGTATAATAAATTTTTTTGGGATAAAATTTATTACTGTTTAAATCGGCGCATTCATTATAATTTATATTCATGTCGGGAAGGTAAAAACTGTCTTTGGGGACAAAACCGTATGTCTTCGGGTATCTTCTTTTTAACAAAAAAACTTTAACTTTTTCATAAGCCGGATCATCAATTTCGTTTATAACGTCTCCAAATCCGATGTTTTCTCTTTTTGAAATTTCAAATACCAGTCTGCTCAATTCTCTTATTTTATTGATTCCGAAAAAAGGAAATTTATTTTTTAAATTTTGAATTATATCCGTAACGGTGTTATACATTATTTATGAAATCGCATATTGATTTTGAAAGAGACTGCCTTGAACGAAGTAGTTTTTCTTTTTGGGCGTCTTCCATTTGATTGTCAAAAAGGCCTGCGGAAGTAATATGATCTGTAACATACAGCAATGCTATTGCTTTTCTGTTAATTGAAGAAGCCGCTGAGAAAACGAGAGAACACTCCATATCAACGGCATTTATTTTATTTTTATCAAACCAGTCGTTGTAAGCTTTTTCTAAAAGTATCGAACTGGTAGTGGCGCATTTAACCTGTAAAATATCATTGTCTTTGCTTTTTGATAAAAATTCTTCAAACAACATTGTGGAAGGATAATATGTATCAGGAGACCTTTTCATTTCAAGCATTTCGGAAAAACTTTCGAAATTAAAAACTTTTTTTACAATAATTTTATCGGATATTTTAATATCGCCGACACCCCCGCAGCTGCCAAACAAAATAACATTTTCACAAGGAGTGTTCTTCAGCTGTAAAATAATATCACCGACCAAAAAATTATTTTTAGTCGAAATTATAGTAGCTTTATCATAATTTATTATTCTTGCAAATAAACCGCTGTATTGTTTTGACTTTCCCAGGCAGGAAAACAACATATGGTCTGAAACCGGACAAATTACGCAGACTTTTCTTATTTCATGCAGCTTTATCCCAAAATAATATGATATTTCAGCCATAATATTTTATTCCCTTTTTAAATCCCGCAACAACCGCCGCAACCGCATGATGTCTTTTTAGTTATACAGCCGGAAGACGATGAAGAACAGCATCCGTTATGATGGTGATGAGAGGATGCGGAAAAAGTTGAAAACTGCTTTTTTACGTCTTTACTCTTACAAAATGGACATTCTATTGTTTCATTGTTGATAGAAAAAACTATTTTTTCAAATTGTTTACCGCAATTTCCGCATATAAATTCAAATAATGGCATTTTATTTTCCCTGGGATTTTTCTACATTTACTTTATGACCTTTTATATTACTGTTATTCAGAGATTCTATCACGCGGTTGGCATATTCATTCGGAACTTCGACAAAAGAATATTTATCAAAAATATCTATGCTTCCGACAATTTCACCGTTTAACCCCGTTTCTCCGGCAATAGCTCCGACAAAATCACCAGGTCTTACTTTTTTATTTTTACCTATACTCATAAAAAGTCTTGTCATACCGGGTTCAGGAGTATTGCCGCGTTTATGACTTTTTTCTCTTGAACGGTTTCTGTCTCTGCCCCTGTTTCTATCTCTGTCTCCGTTTCTGTCTCTAAAATTTTCAGCGCTTGACGGGTTAACAAACAAATCTATATCTGAATTTTGTTTTTCAACATTTTGGTCATTTAACATCATTTCAAAAAGGGCTGCAGCGACATCTATTGAAGTTATATCATCAGAAATTAATGATTCTATTTTACTTATATATTTATCAGAATTATTTTTCTTAATATTTTCTTTTAATTTTTCCATAAAAGAAGATATTCTTATATTTTCAACATCGGCCAAAGAAGGAACCGGAACTCTTTTAATGTTAACTTTTGTGTATCTTTGAATATCCCTTAATTTGTAAATATCTCTGCCTGAAACAAAACTGAAAGCTCTGCCTGTCCTTCCTGCTCTGCCTGTCCTTCCTATTCTGTGAACATAAGCTTCAATATCCTGAGGAATATCATAATTAAAAACAGCATCAACATCATCAACATCTATTCCTCTTGCCGCAACATCAGTAGCAACAAGTATTTCTATTTTGCAAGTTCTGAATTTAGCCATAACTCTGTCCCTCTGAGTTTGGTTCATATCCCCGTGAATTGCATCGGCTGAATATCCTCTTGTCTGTAAATTTGAAGAAACTTCGTCAACTTTTCTTTTAGTGTTGCAAAAAATAAGAGAAAGTTTCGGGTCATACATATCAAGACATCTTGATAAAGCTTCCAATTTTTGCTGCTCCCTCACTTCGCAATAAAGTTGTTCCGTCAGAGGAACAGTAAGTTTTTCGTGAACGACTTTTATATTTTCAGGGTGAATTTGATATCTTTTTGTAAGCGCTAAAAATTCTTTCGGCATTGTTGCTGAAAAAAACACTGTTTGTCTTTCTTCAGGCAAACTTTTAAGGATTAACTCTATATCATCTCTAAAACCCATATCAAGCATTTCGTCAGCTTCATCAAGAACAACTACTTTGGTATCGTTAAGTTTCAGCGTTCTTCTTTCTATATGGTCTATTATTCTGCCAGGCGTACCTATAATAATATGAGCGCCCCTTGAAAGAGCAGCCATTTGTCTGACAATAGGCTGGCCTCCGTAAACAGGAACAATATTTAAACCTTTTTTATACTTTGACAACAATTTGAGTTCTTCGGCAACCTGTATAGCTAATTCTCTCGTAGGACACATAATAAGAGCCTGCGTTCCCTTTATTTTAGTCGAAACTTTTTCAAGTAAAGGAATACCGAATGCGGCAGTCTTTCCTGTACCTGTCTGAGCCTGTCCTATTATATCCAAACCTTCTATCATTTTCGGTATGGCGAGAGACTGTATAGGCGTTGCCTCTTCAAACCCCATATCCGCAACAGCTTTTAATACTTCCGCCGATAAATTTAATTCGCTAAACTTCAGTTTATCCATAAATCCTCATCTTAATTTTATTATTTTTTTTGCTTCTTCCAAATCAATATCAGTGTCACAACAACCGTCTTTCAGCAAGGGTATAAACTGAACAAGTATTTTTTCTTTATCAGTCATTTTTATAGCCTGCGCGCCTTCAAAAAAACATGCTATTCCTATAACCGCTTTCGGTTTTTCTTTCTTCAATATATTTTGTATGGCTTTGCCGCCTTTCATAATATAAAAATTTTTATACCCGAGCTCTTTTGAAAGCAGAAAAATATCCGCTATCTTACATTTTTTGCACTGCATGCATATATAATAGCTGCCCTCGTCTTTCGCCTTACACATCTTAGTATTTCTCATACAATGCGGGACAAAGATAATTCTGTCTGAAAAATCAACTAATTTAAACCTTTCGGACATTAATTCATTTTTCTTATTTATAAATTTTTGGTAATTATTTTTATTTATTTTTTTAAAACCTAAACATATATCCATTGTATTGGACTTTATCAAATATTGATATAAAAATCAATTATAATTAAATTTCGGCACGTATTAATAACTTGATTTTTAACATATGAGTTGATATAATGAAAAAATATATATTTACTTAATTTTAGGTTATAAAATGTTATTGAGAAAAATAAAACTTTTATGTATTACATGTCCGAGAGAAGATATCTCTTACGAGGAACAGGTTACTCTTGCCTGTCAGGGCGGAGCTGACATGATACAGCTGAGAGACAAAAAACTGCCTGATATGGATTTGTTTAATATTTCAGTAAATTTGCAGAAAATATGCAAAAAATACAATGTTTATTTTACGGTAAACAACAGAATAGATATTGCCGATATCGCAAAGAGCGACGGAGTACATATAGGGCAAAATGATTTACCGCCGGAATATGCAAGGAAACTCATTGGAGATTCTAAAATCATAGGACTTTCTGCGTCAACGTATGAACAGGTTATTGCAGCCTCAGACAAACCTGTTGATTACATCGGCTACGGAGCTGTTTTTGCAACAATAACAAAACCTGAATCGCAAGAAAGAGGGTTGGATGTTTTATCTGCGATAAAAAAACAGAACTCGGTTAAAGCGCCAATAATTGCTATCGGCGGAATTGACAAAACGAATGTCGCGGACGTCATACGGGCCGGAGCAGACGGAATTGCAGTAGTAAGAGCAGTATGCGGAGCTAAAGACATAAAAAAAGAAGCAGAAGATATAAAAAATATAATATTTAAAACCGAACGGGAAGGAAGGATTCAATAATGGGTTTAATGAACGATGCAGGCAAAAATATAATAACAAAAGAAATATCTGAAGTTTCGGATTATGAAAAAATAAAGCCTGAAATAATACTTAACGGCATAAAAGAAGGAACTATCGTAATACCGAAAAACATTAAAAGAAATTTACAAAGAACCGTTGCCGTAGGACAAGGATTAAAAACTAAAGTCAACGCAAACCTCGGCACTTCTCCCGACCACATATCAATAGAAGAAGAAATTGAAAAAATGAATATTGCCGTTAAAGCAGGCGCAGACGCAATAATGGATTTGTCAACAGGCGGCAATTTAATAGAAATCAGAAAAGAAATTCTCGCGCAATGTCCTGTCTGCGTAGGAACCGTACCTGTCTATCAGGCTGCATGCCAAACTGTTAAACAAAAGAAAAAAATATCCCAAATGGATCCAGAACTTATGTTTGACGTTATTGAAGAGCAGGCGGAAGAAGGCGTAGACTTTATGACTATTCATTGCGGAGTAAACAGAGAAACTGTGGAAGTATTAAAAAGACAGCCAAGACACACGGGAGTCGTAAGCAGAGGAGGTTCTTTTCTTGTAAAATGGATAAACGCCAATAAAAAAGAAAATCCTTATTACGAACAGTATGACAGACTTTTGAAAATAGCAAAAAAATACGATATTACTTTAAGTCTCGGAGACGGTTTTAGACCGGGATGTTCTTTTGATGCTTCTGACGGACCGCAAATATCGGAATTATCTATTCTCGGCGACCTTGTTTTAAGAGCAAGGAAAGAAGGAGTCCAGACAATGATAGAAGGTCCGGGACATATGCCTTTGGATCAAATTCAGGCTAATGTCTTTTTGGCAAAAAGGCTCGGGCACAATGCTCCTCTTTATTTTTTAGGACCGCTTGTTACAGATATAGCTCCGGGATATGATCATATAACATCAGCAATAGGCGGAGCTTTGGCTGCTTCTTACGGAGTTGATTTTATATGTTATGTAACTCCTGCAGAGCATCTAAGACTTCCAAACGTTCAGGATGTTTATGACGGGGTTATTGCCGCAAGAATAGCAGGACACAGCGCTGATATCGACAAAAACGTACAAGGCGCAAGACAACAGGATTTTGAGATATCTAAATGGAGAAAAGAAAGAAACTGGGAAAAACAAAAAGAATTTTCCATAGATCCTATAAAATTTGAAAAGGAAAGAGCAAAGCTGCTGCCTAAACATAACGATGTTTGCACTATGTGCGGAGATTTTTGCTCAATGAAAGAAGAATTATGAAAAAAATTAAAGTCAAAGTTCCTGCAACAACAGCTAATTTAGGTCCTGGTTTTGATATTTTCGGAGCGTCTTTGTCTATTTACAACGAATTAGAAATTTCTTTATCGCATGACCCTAAAAAATCAAAATTCATAATAGTCGGAGAAGGCAAAAAAATACTCCCTAAAAATGAAAAGAATATTCTTTGGAAAGCGATGGATGCCGTTTTCGGACTTTTAGATGTCAGAGAAAAGTATAATATCGCCAGTTTTAATATAAAATTAACCAACAATATTCCTTTGAGTTCAGGTCTGGGTTCTTCTTCTGCCGCAAGAACGGCGGGAATAGTAGCAGCTAATGAAATATGCGGAAACAAACTTACAAAATCAGAAATGCTTGATCTCGGAATTAAACTTGAAGGACATCCCGACAACATAGTTCCGGCATTTTACGGAGGAATCTGTATTTCCATAATCAGCCAAAAAGACAAATTTGAGGTTGTCAAACTTCCTACTCCTAAGATGCAGGCTGTTGTATGCACTCCGGGATTTGAGCTCTCAACCGAAAGATCAAGGAACATCCTTCCTAAAAAATATGATATAAAAGATATAACTTTTAACGGTGCCAGAATAGCTCTTTTAACAAAGGCTTTCTGCACAAACGACTTTAAATTGCTCGGACAGGCAATGCAGGATAAAATACATCAGCCTTACAGGGCAAAATTGATACCGGTAATGCAGGAACTGATTTCTTCTGCAGTTAAAGCCGGAGCGTACGGCGCTTGTTTGTCAGGTTCAGGACCTTCAATGATTGCGTTTTGCAGTTCAAAAAAAGCAAAAGAAGTATCAAAAGTTATGGCAGGCGTATGGAAGAAAGAAACTGTTCCTGTAAAACAGTTTACACTGGATTTTGACAGCGACGGCGTAAAGCTAATTTAAAAGTGGAGAAGTGCTATGGCATTAATAGTTATGAAGTTTGGCGGGTCTTCAGTAGCAGACAGTGAAAAAATTAAACATGTTGCGGGTAAAATCATCGCAAGAAAGAAAGGCGGAAATAAAATTGTCGTTGTAGTTTCTGCTCCTGGCGATATGACGGATGATTTAATCACAATGAGCGAAAAAATAACGGCCGAACCTAATCCAAGAGAAATGGACATGCTGTTATCCACTGGGGAACAGGTTTCTATTTCGCTGCTTGCTATGGCTATACAGTCAATGGGTCACAGCGCAGTTGCCTTAACCGGTCCGCAGGCAGGTATTTTGACCGACAGCGAACATTTAAAAGCAAGAGTAGAGAAAATTGTGCCTAAGAAGATTTTTTCTTTTTTGGAAAAGAATAATATTGTAATCGTTGCAGGCTTTCAGGGACTAAATCCAAACGATGATATCGCCACTTTGGGAAGAGGCGGTTCGGATTTGACAGCAGTAGCTTTGGCAGCCCAGATGCAGGCAAACATAT
The DNA here is from genome assembly GCA_041672565.1 of Endomicrobiaceae bacterium. Classification (GTDB taxonomy): domain Bacteria; phylum Elusimicrobiota; class Endomicrobiia; order Endomicrobiales; family Endomicrobiaceae; genus Praeruminimicrobium. The sequence continues at coordinate 1,394 of JBAYZJ010000001.1, read as the reverse complement.
GCGAGATATATACAGATGTCGAAGGTGTATTTACAACAGATCCCAGAGTCGTCAAAGACGCTAAAAAAATAGAAACAATTTCATATGAAGAAATGCTTGAAATGGCCGGGTCAGGCGCCCAGGTAATGCAGGCAAGGAGCATAGAAGTAGCAAAGAAATACGGAATTGAAATACATGTCAGATCTACTTTTTCGGAAAAAGAAGGAACTTTTATAGTAAGCGAAGATAAAATCGGGAGGAAACAAATGGAAGCTCTTATGGTTTCGGCAGTAACCTTTGACAAAAATCAAGTCAAATTTTCACTTATAGATTTGCCGGATATTCCGGGAATGGCGGCAAAAATTTTCGGAAGTCTTGCAAAACTCGGAATTAACGTCGATATGATTATACAATCTGCCGCTCTTGATAAGAAAAATGATATTTCTTTTACGGTAAGCAAAGCGGATTTGAAAAAAACCCAAATGAAAATCGATCAGCTTGCAAAAGAATTGAAAGCGCATTCAGTAGTATGTGATGAGCATGTCGCAAAAGTTTCCGTAGTCGGCATAGGAATGAAAAGCCATGCCGGCGTTGCATCTAAAATGTTTGAAATTCTTGCAAAAAACGGCATTAACATCGAAATGATCTCAACAAGCGAAATTAAGGTTTCATGCGTTATAGACGAAGTTGATTTGAACAAAGCCGTATCCGAACTTCACAAAGGCTTCAAATTAAACAAAAAATAAGAACCCGAAAAAGAGGACAGCTAAATGAAACAAATAAAAATATTTGATACAACTCTTAGAGACGGATCACAGGGGGCAGGGATTTCTTTTTCGGTTGAAGATAAAATGAAAATAGCCGCAGCTCTAGACTCTTTCGGCGTATCATATATTGAATGCGGCTGGCCGGGTTCTAATCCAAAAGATGAAGAATTTTTTAAATCCGTTAAAAATAAATTTAAAAATTCAAAATTGGTGGCTTTCGGAGCAACAAGAAGAAAAAATATAACGACTGATCAGGACGAAAGTTTAAAAAAGATAATAAATTCGGGAGTAAAAGCCGCCTGTATTTTCGGAAAATCATGGGATTTACACGTTGAATATGCTCTAAAAACGACAAAAGAAGAAAATTTAAAAATGATTTTTGATACCGTATCCTTTTTGAAATCAAAAAAATTAGAAGTCATATATGATGCGGAACATTTTTTTGACGGATATATAAATAATAAAGAATATGCAGTTGAAACCGTCAGAGCTGCAGTTAAAGCAGGATCTAATATCGTATGTCTATGCGAGACGAACGGAGGAATACTCCCGTTAGATATTCAAAAAATCGTTTCCGAAATAAAAAAAGAATTTCCAAATACTTCTTTAGGAATACACACCCATAACGATTCCGGATGCGCAGTGGCA